>JAGVGM010000133.1 GCA_020057065.1 Thermodesulfovibrionia bacterium | reverse complement strand
TTAGCGAGCGTAATGTAGAAAATTCACATGTTTGAGCCCGAAGGGCGAGTTTGTGAATTTTCAATGAAGCGAGCTTAGATGGGTCAAAAAATGGGTGTTGAAGCGAAAAGGGGTACTTTTTCAAAGCTCTCGATTATGATATTTTATCAAAACTTTTTTTATTTTGCAACCACCAGCGGAAAATCCATCCCTCTTGAATCTACAACAGGATACTGAGCCTCCTGTTTGTATTTCTTTGTTATATCTGGCAATCGTTCCTCCACATATCCCATCAGCTTCCGGACTGTCACTGTCTCGCTTCCCCCTGCTGCCTTGCCTTTAAGCCCTTCAAGAAGGATATATGTGAATACCCCGTGTCCCAATTCTTTAACTTCTGCTGCAAACTGGTCTTTTGTGGATGCCGCTATTATATGCACCCCAGTTGACCTCGATAACTGCGATAATGCTTTCCTGTCTTCAAATCCCCTGAATGCTATCAATACCGCGCCTGATTTGCATGCATCAATAAGCAAGAGTATCTTCTGTGCCTTGATGTTCTTTATATGTCCTGATAGTTCATCGGATGAGATGCCTTTTGCTTTTACATCTGCTTCCCTTTCTGGATATGTCAGTTCATGGGGAATAAAATACCATTTGTCATTTATATTCTCTCCATGCCCTGCAAGGTAAATCAATACAGCATCCTGCGGATTTGTGTTCTCGAGTTGTTTGAGTTTTGAGATTATTGTCTCTTTTGTCGCCTGTTCATTGTAAATATCTCTGATCTCGACATTTTTAAATAATCCCTTGCCTTTCTGCCTGAAGAAGTCAGCTATACCTTTTGCGTCCGGCTCGGCATAGTTTAGATTCAATGCGGGGTTCTTATATTTATTAATGCCTACTGCAAAAACATACATGGAAACATCTTTTTGAGGAGCTGTGAGCCTTACGATCAATTCATAAGGGTTTGATTCTGTCCTGTCCTTGCTGAATGCAGTTGCCCTGAATGTGTTCGCGCCATCCAAAAGGGTCACGGTATATATCTTTATAGCCTCATTGCCCTTCGGAACAATCTTTACGGCCCTAGTATCCTCGCCTATTGCCTTTCCGTTGTGATAGAGCCTTATCTCGTCAATGCCTCCGCCCGTGTCTTTTGCGGAGATCGTAATTGTTATTGTATCGGCGCTGAATTCCTTATTCGGTTCAGGAGAGATTATCTTTACATCAGGAGGCGTTAAGATTCCTTTCCTTATATCAGCAACCGCCTCAACCTTTTTGCCCTGAAGAACAGAGGCTACATATACGGGATTAAAAAACTTTTCATAGAAGTTGTCTATGGAATAAACATTGTTGCCAACGCGGACATTTAAATGCTTCGCGCCATTCGGCGAGGCATTGAAATAGCCTTCAGGCGTGATAACAATCCATTCTCCGTCCTTGAAACTTATGAGCTGGGCGATTTCTTTGCCTGTAGATATGTCCCAGAGACGAGCAGTGCCGTCATAACCTCCGGAATATACATATTTATCATTGGGGCTGATGCCTATGGACGATATTTGGTTCACGTGCCCAGCAAAAGTTCTTAGCACTTTGCCGGTCGAGATTTCGCAAAGGTACAAGGTCAATTTCTCCGACCAAAGCGCGAACCTGCCATCATGGCTCAAAGTCAACGACTCGCTCCATCCAGTCGGGGTATGGGCGCCATATTGAACCGCCGATTGGCTTATTTCTCTGTTTGTCGGAATATCCCAAATTCTTAAGCTGGGCTGGTCTTTATTATCGTAATTCATCAGTAGGACGTTTTTCCCGTCAGAGCTAAGAGTTCCTTTTAGCCCCCCATTCTTATCGTGAAAAGTTTTTATCGCTTTGCCGCTAGCGACATCCCAGACGTTAAGCTCAAAAATTCCGACGGAAATTGCATATTTGCCATTGGCGCTCATCATTGCATTTTTGATTTCATCATTCTTATGGCCACGGTATGTTTTCATTTCTTTTCCCGTTGCTATATCCGATAGCATGAGTGCGGAGCCAACTGACCATAAAATGCTCTTGTTGTCGGGGCTAATAGCCAACGGGTGAGACCATCGCCCCTCTCCGGCTTTTCTCAAAGTCTGTATTTCCCTGCCAGTTGCAATGTTCCAGAGTTTGATGGTCGAAGAGCTTTCTGGAAAATCCCACCCGCCTGCCGCAGCTAATGTGCCATCGCGACTGATTATCGCAGCACGAACACCGAGTGTATGTTTGATCGTTTTTATTTGTCTGCCGGTTGAGATGTCCCAGAGATTCAGGAGACCTGCTTCTTGTCCTATGAGCATTTTTTTGCCAACAGAGCTTACAGATACAGAGGCAACTTGTTGCGTATATCCGCCAAAGCTCCTTAATTCTTTGCCGGATGCAATATCCCATAGCTTTGGGGCCTTATCATCACTCCCCGAAAGCGCATACTTTCCATCAGGGCTGAAGGCGACAGAGCGAACCCAACCACTATGCCCGCTGAAAGTCCTTATCTCCCTGTCTTTTGCAATATCCCATAGTCTGATATTCATGACGCCGCCAAAGAGGGCATATTTACCGTCCGGACTTATGGCTATAGATGAAACCCCTTCAACATTGAATGCCTTCACCTGCCTGCCTGTGGCGATGTCCCACATCCTGGCGCTATCTTCAAAGTCCCCCGAAATAACATGCTTACCGTCCGGACTTATGGCTATCGCTTCAACCCAACCCTTACCCTTATTAAAGGCTTTTATCTGTCTACCTGTGACAATATCCCATATTCTGATGGTATAATCACTGCTCTTTGCATGAGCCATCGTTCCGTCCGACATTGGCACTACGACATTACTCCCGCTCCCTGTAATGACATGCTTACCATCTGGACTTATGACTATTGAAGTAATTCGAGCGTGATCCTTATTATCATTTCTAAAAGTCCGCAATTCTTTCCCTGATGCAATATCCCATAATTTAAGGTTTTTACCTCCTGATAACACATACTTCCCATCAGGGCTGAAGACGACATTGTCGGTATCCTGTATCTCTATATCCCCGCTGAAAGTCCTTATCCTCTTCCCTGACGCCATGTCCCATAGTTTTAGATTTTTTCCTCTGTCTTCATCTCCCGAAATGACATACTTTCCGCTCAGACTTATGGCTATGGAGGTCACTTTAGCTGTCCCGTAAAAGGTACGCACTTCCCTCCCGGATGCAATATCCCATTGTTTGATGGTTTTATCCCAACTCCCTGACAATGCATATTTGCCGTCTGGAGAAAAGGCTACGGAGTTAACACGAGAAGACGTATGACCCATTTGGACAAAAATCTCGGGCTTTTCAGAGGCAAAAGCTGAAGCTAAACTTATGGACAATATGGCAATAACCCCAAACCAGACCGCTAAAGAGCGCAATAAACTCTTAAATCTAAACATGACTCCTCCCGTTAAATCTCATCAAAAGCCTTCCACTTCAAGTTATCAAGGTCTTTCTTTATTTCTTTTCTCTGTTCCTCTTTTGCCTTCCTATACTCCTGCCATACTTTAATGCCTGCATCTGATAAAGATGGCAATACCCCTACTATAAAAGATAAAGACTTTGTTGTTGAGGGCTGATAAAGTTCAGTTGCATATCTCACAAAGGCATTGCTTTTTTCTGACGCTTCCTCAAGAGCCTTTTTATAACTATTTGAGTTATTTATATCGGTATCTGCTGTCAAATCAAATTGAAGACGGACAATCCATCCGTCAAAAGCTGCTTTTGCATTAATATATAACTCATTTGTCTTTTGATATTCCTTGGTATCTTTGCCAAAGTCCTTCTTCACTTTACTCGCCCATTGTTCACAAAGAGACTTTTTCTCGGCTATAATTATAATTGCTTCAGAATCTCCATTAGTTATTGGATGTTTGGGTTGAAAGAATACACATCCTAAGCAAACATTTAAAAGGATGATTAAAGATAGAAACGGAATCCCTCGCCTGTTTTTAAAGGCACTTTTTTTATTGTCTAAACTCATCATGTCTGCACCTCCTGCGTAAATTTTAAGCTACTAAAGTATATTGTACTCTCCTTTGCCAACTGCACAAAAACTTGTGCTGAACCTGATTCAGCATCTGTCTCCTGATTGATACGCTCAGGGGCAGACTTTTCGTTGGCAAGGGCATTGTCCGAACAAGCAGTAATGGCAAGGGATATTAGCAATACCTTCAAAACAGGCTTTGTTTTATACATATCGCACCTCTATAGAGTTCCCTTACTTTTTTCTTTTACAGGGAGCTTCCTGATACGATATTCTGTTTCATCTATTGACACAATTGCTCCTTCAGTAAGTTCAACTTCAACTAGAGGCAACACTGTTGTCAGAAGTTGTGTGATCATATCTGGTTTGGCATGGGCAACCCGTAATAAAACAACACTCGGGCCGTTTAGTCCGCTTTGAGCAATGATTGCGGAAAAATCCAGACCCTGCGTAATAATTACAGCCTGTTCCTGATATGCCAGTTGAATAATCTCATTATCGGAGGACGCAGCGGAGAGTTTGTCCGTAACTCGGATGATATTATAGCCGCTCTTTTTTAATCCTTCAACGGTAAGAGGAGAGATATGGACATCTGCTATAAACTTTAATTCCATATCCTTTACTCACCATAAGCATGAATAGGATGATGATACTCCCCTGCAAGCCACGCTGCATACTCAATAGTTTGAAGGATGTCTTCTTTCTCGAGTTCCGGATATGCCTTCAGGACTTCCTCATGGGTCATGCCAGAGGCAAGCAATTTTAGCACAAAGGCAACAGTAATACGCATTCCCCTTATTGTGGGCTGCCCCATGCAGACTTCTGGTTTTATGGTTATACGATTAAATGGCCGAATCATTGTAGTTCACTCTCCTTTAAATTTATGTGCATTATATCATTTCCTGCTGGTGCAATCTTGCAGATTGCACCGTAACGTTAATTTTTGGTTCAATTTACAAGATTGATGGCTTCGTAAAAAGTCGAAAAAATCCCTCTCCCTCGATGGGAGAGGGTTGGGGTGAGGGTGAAAAAGGCAGCAATTCAAGTAGTTACATCCTCCTCCCCTTCATCCCCTCCCACAAGGGGAGGGGAAATGGGACTTTTTACGAGAGTGCCAAACTAAAAAAATCCTTCCTTATCCCGTCAAGGTAAAATTCACATCACTTTTATCGGCGGTCAAATCTTTTTATTAATCCAGTCCTCCACCATAAGCCCCTG
>JAGVGM010000001.1 GCA_020057065.1 Thermodesulfovibrionia bacterium | reverse complement strand
TTACTTTGTGGCATTGAGTTATGATAGAAAAGAGGTGTTAGGTAAAGGGCATACACCCGAAGAGGCACTTGAGGAGGCAAATAAAAAGGGGTATAAAGACCCTATATTAACAAAGATTCCTAATGAGAACAGGAGTTATTTATTTAGGCAGACCGTCAAAACTTCAGATAACATGGCATACCGTAAATTGTTTTGACGAAACAGGCAACTTCCGGTATGCCAGGAACGACAACAGAATGCTTGAGGTTAACACCCAAAGGCTACGCTTTTATAGACGTCAATCTGCTATAATCTGTTTAAATCAACGGTAATGTCAAAAGTTTCATGAAAAACAGGGGAAAATATATTTATTATCCACAGCAGCAGATAACACAAGATTTAATTTAGAAAAAAAGGGGGGCAAACCTTCAAAATTCATTTGGGTGCGGCTATTCTTGAACGACAGAAGAACTACTGTGATTACTAAACTTATGGGGAGAAATAGGGGAGTGCCACTTAGTCTATCAAGCGAATGAACGGCTGAAACCCAAATGCCTGCGGCACTTCGCTCATCCGTCAGCCCGTTAATCGACATCCCAAAACAAAGGAGATGAAAAGATAATGAATATTGCGAAGGAAGAAGCAAGGAAACTAATCAACAAATTACCAGATCAAGCAACCTGGGATGACATCATGTATGAGTTCTATGTGAGAAAGAAAATAGAAGTGGCTTTGAATGCCGCTGAAGAAGGGCGGATTGTTCCGCATGAAGAAGTCAAGAATAGGTTTTTGCCATAGTGAGAATTGAATGGACTGAACCAGCGTTGACGGATATGGAAAGCATACGCGAGTATATCGGAAAGGACTCGGAATATTATGCTGCACGACTTATTGGAAGGATTATAGGCGCGGTCGAAAGACTGGAGCAGTTTCCAAAAATGGGCAGGCAAGTTCCGGAAGCAGAGGAGGAAGAGGACGACATCCGAGAGCTTCTGTTTCAAAACTATCGTATTATGTATCGTGCAGAACCTCATCGAATTTTGGTTCTAACCATTATCCATGCAGCACGAGATATATCCCTAAAGGAACCGAAACCATGGGACGTCGTCTAACACAGGCTAAAAGATTAACACCCAAATGCTATCGAACTTCTTTTATCCGCAAACCGTTAATCTGCTATAATTTGTTTAAATCAACTGAAAGGGGGTTAGAATATGGCATGCCTGCTTATGGATATGGCGAGAAAGATTTTGAAAGAGATCAGCAAGTTATGACCAGTTACCGTAAAGCAGTTGAAAAATGAATACTGCAAAAAAGTACTTTGAAAAACAACTTTCTGTTCCTGAATTTAAACAGTCCTATCTGGAAGAGAAAGTAAAGTTGGATATTGAATATCAATTAGAAGAATTGAAAAAAGATATTCAGTCCTGTAAACCTAGTGAAGAAATCATTAAAAAAATTGATCGTATTGAGAGGTATGTTTTGTCTGTCTGAAACTGTGTAAGGGCATATTTTTATTGTAAATGTCGGGTCTGACCCCAAATCCTATGACCCCAAATCCGAGGAGCGATTAGATGTCTGAAATTTCAAGTACAAATGATGAACTGAGAATCGGTGTTTACGTCTGCCACTGTGGATTAAACATTGCAGGTACTGTTGATTGTGAGGCGGTGGCGAGCTTTGCAGAGGGGTTAGCAAATGTGGTAGTCGGGAGAGACAATCAGTACCTCTGTTCAGAACCAGGTCAGCAGTTGATTCAGGATGATATCCGAGAGCATCATCTAAACAGGATAGTGGTGGCATCCTGTTCCCCCAGACTACATGAGCCTACCTTTAGGAGGGCATGTTCAGAAGCAGGGTTAAATCCCTACCTGATGGAGATGGCCAATCTCAGGGAACAGTGCAGCTGGGTACATACCAACCAGCCCAGGGAGGCCACAGAAAAGGCCAAAGACCTTGTAAAAATGGCGGTTTCCAGGGCACGTAAACTCCAACCTCAAGAGGAGTTGAAGGTTCCGGTCATTAAATCTACGCTGGTTATAGGAGGCGGAGTAGCCGGTATCCAGGCGGCTTTGGACCTGGCAGACAGCGGTTATCAGGTATATATGGTGGAGAAGAAACCAAGCATAGGGGGAATAATGGCACAACTGGATAAAACATTCCCTACTATGGACTGCTCCATCTGAATACTCGGACCTAAGATGATGGATGTCGGTCGACATCCCGGGATTAAGATGCTTACCCTCAGCGAAGTAAAATCCATTAGCGGTTACGTAGGAAATTTTAACGTAAAAGTAGTTAAAAAGGCCCGATTGGTGCATGAAAAGGAATGTACGGCATGCGGTGATTGCACCAGAGAGTGCCCGGTTGTTAAACCCGATGAATTTGATATGGGGCTTAGTTCCAGGAATGCCATATACCTGCCTTTCCCACAGGCAGTTCCTTCTGCCTATGTTATCAACCGGGAAGAATGTCTGGGAACTGATCCTATTATCTGCGGAAAATGCATAAAGCTCTGTGAAAAGGGCTGCATTGATTTCGACATGAAGGACGAAGAGATCGAATTCAAGGTAGGTACAATCGTCGTTGCTACAGGTATGGATGTATACGATCCTTCTGAGATGGACGAATATGGATATACACGCTATGAAAACGTTATTACCAGTATGGAATTTGAAAGGCTCATCAATGCCGGAGGACCTACGAAGGGAGAGATCATCCGGCTAACTGACCGCAAGGCACCTCAATCGATTGCCTTTATCCAATGCGTTGGCTCTCGCTCTGTTGATAAAGGAGGAACCTATTGCAGCAACATCTGCTGCATGAACACTGTCAAAGACACCTTGATGCTAAAGGAACATTACCCTGAAATG
>JAGVGM010000161.1 GCA_020057065.1 Thermodesulfovibrionia bacterium | reverse complement strand
CCCCACTTCTCATAAGACATCCTTGCATCCGATGACGCATTCGAGCCGTTAAATAAAGTATAGGTTATATTATTGTCATTTAAGATACCGGCTATGTATTCCTGCGTTCTTCTCGACTCTGTAAAGATAACAGCCTTCTCAGGCCAAGCTTTTTCTCTTGCTAAATTAAACATTGATTTAAGCGCCCTGATGAGCGCATCTCCCTTACTGTTCTTCTCGATTGATACCGCAAGATCGTAATAGCTTTTTAATTCGGTTATTTCTTTCTGAATATCTTCGTCCCTGAACTTTTCCCGAGCAATTCGCGGCTTTTCTGGTTTTCGCAATTGTTCAGACATATCGAATTCGGATTCTTCAAGCTCTTCCTCTATCCCTTCATCTTCCATTTCTTCCGTGGTAAATGCTGTGCTCTCCTGATGGGCATCTTCTTTAGCTCTAAGGCTTAATTCTTTTTCCAATGCCTCAATCAGTTTCTTTAGGGTTCCGGCTATCGCAAAGGAGGAACTTGCAAGAAGCTTCCTGTAAACAAGTACCATAAGATTTCTCTGTGTTGTTTTAATCGCCGCAACTTCATCCCGTTGGAGGTAAGAGGAAACCTTTTCGTAAAGCTCAACTTCTTCATCTGAAGGCGTGAAATCAAATGTCATTGATTTGCGGGCGGTAAAGCGCACATATTCAAGCACTTCTTTCCTTAGTGTTCTTGTTAGAATCCCCGATATACTTGTCGGACTGCCGTTGTCTTCTCCTTTAATTAAGCTTCTTAATTCTTTGAGTCTTCCTCTATTTGATGCGTTAATTTCTGAAAGCGGGTCAACAAAACGTGTTTTAAAACTATAAGGCGTGCCAAGAAGCTTATCATCAATAAAACTGGCAATCCCGTAAAGTTCCATCAGGTTGTTTTGCAATGGCGTGGCTGTCAGTAAAACCTTGGGTTTCTCTGAAATAATTCTTCTGATTTCATATGCCATTTTTGATGCATCACGTCCTCTGTATACCCTGCGCATCCTATGCGCTTCATCAATGAATACAGCGTTCCACGGCTGTTTTTCAATTAACTTGGCACGCGCATAGGCAAATTGATATGACACTATAAAAATCCCCTCGTAAGTTAATGGGGTTTTCTCACCGCTATTAATTTTATCCATAAAAGATGGGCCATCATAAACTTCTGAATTTAGACCGAATTTATTTGAAAGCTCATCCTGCCATTGTTTTCTCAAAGATGCAGGCGTAATAATCAATATCCTTTTTTTCCCCTCAGTCCAAAGCTGTGAAATAATAATGCCGGCCTCAATTGTTTTCCCGAGACCTACCTCATCAGCCAAAATAGCTCCTCTCTGAAGAGGACTATTGAAGGCGTAAAGAGCTGCATATATTTGGTAAGGATTTAATTCTATAGATGCCTTTGCTAGAACAGAGGATAGCCTGGATAAAGACCCGGCCATTTTTTGGAGGATTATCTTTTCAGCCAAGTAGCGTTGAAGAAAAGAAGTATTTTGCATTTTGTTTTGATTTTATAATACTACCCGTATTAATGATATTTATTTCTTATACTCCCCCAGCCTCACCCACTCCCCGCTCGCGTTCTTAATATACCAGAAATCCCACCCATTAACCGTAGAACTGTCGACAATAGACAATGCTGCTCCGGAAGGAGATGTGAACTTTTTATTCCCTAATTTAATAATTCCCTTTGCTGTCAGGATAGCCTTATATTCCTTCCCTTTATAAGCCTGGTAAAGCGTTGCCATGTTTTTCACCAAACCGGCAAGAGTCTCAGGGTGTTTTAATTTGCCCTTCTTTTTTTGCTTTCTCTGACCGAGCCCATATATCTGAAATATTGTTTGCCAAATCTTTCAATTGTGAAGATTATCCATAGATCTTTACTCCGGTCTCTTCCACAAGGTTGTTAAACAAAGTCTTCATGGAAAGGTCTATCAGGTCAACAGGTTTTGACAAACGCTTAAACAGCTCCGCATAAAATTTGAAAAATAGTCGCGGTTCTATCCCTTTTACAGCAATATCTATATCGTTCGCCTCCTTGTCTTTCTCAACAGACGACCCGAAAAGGAAAACAGAAGCGACATTAAACTTTTTTGCACACTGTAAAATTATATTTTTATCTGTTTCAGTTATCATTATTCTAAACCCCATTTCTTAAATAAACTTCATATCATTATATCAAAGCCCATCCGCAGTTAGCCTTACTTATTTCGTCCTCATCACCTTTCCCGAACATAGTTTTGTATGTATTAAATACTTTCCCAGCGAAGATCAGAAAAGACACCTTCAATAAATCCCTGCAGTCTCGACAGATATTTCAAACTTCCCGGCAAGCATTGTGGCATTGGGATACTTACCAGCCCTGACCTTACTGTCAAACCAGACAAATCTCTCGTAAATATTCTTGCTGCATTAGGCCCCTTTTCTCTCTTCGAGAATTTCTTAAAAGATTTTACATGAAAAGGCAGCAAAACAGCCATATAGAACCTTCGACGGTAGATATCTTCTCCAATTCCGCTCTTTACCACTTTTTTCTCATCCTTATCTTGAAAATAGTAACTGCTATAAGCTATATTAAATATCTTTAATTTACCTTCTATTTCTTGGAAGAATATCGGAGGATAATGAAATGGCAAAAACTATTGAGATTCGCTGGCATGGCCGCGGCGGTCAGGGAACGGTTACTGCTGCAAAGGTTCTGGCTGACGCCTGTCTGAGCGGCGGGAGATATGTTCAGGCATTCCCTGAATACGGACCTGAGAGAGCAGGCGCTCCGATCAGGGCCTTTAACAGGGTTAGTGAACATGCAATAAGAATGTATGGTCCGGTTCTCCATCCGAAGGTGGTAAGCATCGCGGATGCCACACTGATGGATGCGATAAATGTTACCGAAGGGGCCCCGGACGATGCGATATTTATTGTAAACACATCAAAAGACCCGAAAGAGGTAAGAGAGAAGCTGGGCGCCAGAGATACCCAGAAAGTACTCACAGTCAACGCTTCAAAAATTGCGATAGAGTGTTTCGGAAAGCCGCTCCCGAATTCCTCGATGCTGGGCGCAATCATTAAGGCGACCGGGATTGTTGAAATGGACACGCTCCTGGAAAATGTCAAAAAGAGCTTCGGTAAGAAGTTTGCCCAGAAGATCATTGACGGAAACCTCGAGGCTACAAAGCGCGGATATGAGGAGGTACAGGAAGGATGAGCAAGAAATATTGGGAAACACTTCCGCAGGGCGCTGTTGTACTGGAGGCCGGAAGCTCTGCTAAATTCAAGACAGGCACATGGAGGTCGATGAGACCGAAGTGGATAAAAGAAAACTGCATACAATGTTTATTCTGCTGGATGTATTGCCCCGACATGTCGGTCAAGGTAAATGCGGAAGGTAAAAGAGAAGATTTTGATTACGATTACTGCAAGGGCTGCGGGATCTGTGCCCTCGAATGCCCCGGTAAAAAGGGCAAGAAAGCAATAGTAATGGAAGAGGAGGGCAAATAAATGAGTAAGATAGTTGCAGTTACAGGAAATGAAGCATGCGCACAGGCTTTGAAGCAGATCAACCCTGATGTATGCGCCGCATACCCTATCACGCCGGCCACTGACCTCATGCAGAGGTTTTCCGGCTTCGTCAGTGACGGCAAAGTGGATACAGAGTTGGTGCT
>JAGVGM010000028.1 GCA_020057065.1 Thermodesulfovibrionia bacterium | reverse complement strand
TGGAAGAGATTATAATTATAAAATCCCCCTTCATCCCCCTTTTTCAAAGGGGGAGACAGGAATTAACCCACACTCTTACGCGAAGACCCAAAAATTGTAACCATCTTTTTTATAAACACGCTCCTTTAACTTGAGGGCTATACATAAATTCTTAAGTGCGGTTTTTTACTTTTTTATATTATAACTTATTGCTGTTTTTTCTCAAACAGCTTTTTATACTCCCCGTAGCCTTCCTTTTCCAGGTCCTCTTTGGGGATAAAACGGAGGGCGGCTGAGTTCATGCAATAGCGAAGACCTGTGGTTTTCGGACCGTCGTCAAAAACATGACCGAGGTGGGAATCACCGCGTTTGCTTCTGACCTCTGTTCTTTCCATGAAAACCCCCCGGTCTTTCCGTTCAATAATATTGTCAGGATCAATAGGCCGTGAGAAACTCGGCCATCCGGTACCGGAATCAAATTTATCAGTGGAACTGAAGAGCGGTTCGCTGTTTACTATATCCACATATATGCCGTCGCGATGATTGTCCCAGTATTCATTATCGAAGGCCTTTTCCGTGTCTTCTTCCTGCGTGACCTTATACTGGAACTGAGTTAGTTTTTTCTTCAATTCATCCCTGGATGGTTTTACGTATTCCCCGGTTACTTTTTCCGGTTCGCTGCTGCTTTTTTCGCTTCTTGATTGAGCTGTTTCTCCCCATATTTTTTTAAGAAAGGATTCTCTGCCGGAACCGGCCTTGTAGAGGTCGTATCTGATCGGGCTTTTCACATAGTACTTTTGGTGGTATTCCTCCGCCTGGTAAAACTCTGTAGCCTGAACGATCTCGGTCATAACAGGTTTTGAGAACTTTCCAGATCTTTCAAGAGACTTCTTTGAAGCGATAGCAAGGCGCTTTTGTTCCTCATTATGATAGAAGATCACAGTACGGTATTGAGTGCCGTTGTCGGCAAACTGTTTGTTCAGTGTTGTCGGGTCAATGCTTTGCCAGAAGATATCAAGCAGTTCATTGTATCCGGTCCTGGCCGGATCGTACATGATCTCGACCGCCTCGGCATGCCCCGTGGTTCCTGAACTTACCTCTTCATAGGTGGGGTTCTTTTTGTGGCCTCCAGTGTAACCGACCCTTGTAGACACGACACCTTTAAGTTTATCGTAAGGAGGCTGCATGCACCAGAAACAGCCTCCGGCAAAGGTAGCCTTTTCAAGTCCTTGTAACGACTTTTGATATACCTCTTTATCCTTGCTTGAGCTTGTTGCCATAGCTATCACTCCTATCAAAAATAAAAGTGAAGAGATCATCAGGATCTTTTTCATATTCTTAGGCTACACTTTTCTTTTGAAGAAATTGTGAAGCAAATTCAGGATGCTTGATGAATATGATATCAATGAGATTTTTAAGTTAATTCAGATGATAAAATATTCATTCCAATCTATTCTATATTAAATACCGCCACTTCCTTAATGCCGGGGAGATATTCTCCAACTGGTACCAGTTTCTTGTTTTCATTAGCACAGCCGATGATTATTGTCCAAAGTTGATTAAGTTCTTTTTTTTCCCTTTCGTTCTCAGGGATCATTTTCAGAAGTGTGCCTTCAAGTTCGATCTTCATGAATTGCTCCTTTTATCCTATAAAAAGCATTTGGCCACAGATAAACACAGATTAACACCGATAGAAGAAGAACTTATATTTATTTCGTGAATCACCCAAAAGGTGAGATCTGAACTTTCTTGTAACACATTTAAAATCCGCGTCAATCAGTGCAAATCAGTGCCTGCCTGTCCGGTAGGCAGGGCTAACTGCCGTTTTTAGGTTTATTGTTTTAAAGATTATTTAAGTCTTGCTCCTGCCGCCTTCCAGTCAATATTTTTGAAAAACGCCTCGATATAATCAGCCCTTTTTAAACCATAATCGAGCATAAAAGCATGTTCAAAAACATCCATTATGAGTATAAGATTACATCCTGCAGGGTGAGACACATCATGTTCGTTTATCCAGAAATTGATCAGTCTTCCGCAAATGGTATCCTGATAAAGTGCGGTCCACCCGATTCCCCTCATAGCGCCTGTTGCCCTGAAATCTTTTTCCCAGGACTCATAACTTCCGAAACTCTCTTCGATCTTTTTTGCCAGATTGCCGCCTTTGTCTATACCACCTTTCCCGCCAAGGTTCTCAAAGTAATACTCATGAAGCCTCATGCCGTTGAACTCCCAACCGAGTCTCCTTTTAAGTTCAGCGAATTCAGGAGTTCCTGTCTTTCCGTCTTTCAGCATCTGGTCAATAGCGTCAAGAACCTTATTTGTATTAGTCACATATCCCTGATAGAGGGTAAAATGATTTTTCAGCAGCCCTTCACTGAAGCCTTCCATTCCAATAAGTTTTGAATAATCCTTTGCCGTATAAGCCATGTCAGCCTCCTCGTGTTTTTAAGTGTTTATTCGTTACGATTTTAATGTCATAGGGTTACCACGGATGTTTTTTTTAAGACCTCTTCAACCGTTTTCCCTTTAGCCACAAAGCTGTATTTAATACCTACATCTTTACATCCAAAAACCTTCAGATCACACCTCCTGATTTTGAATATCTAATACCAGTATATCACACAATCTGTTGATTTCAAGTGTAATACCTAAATAGAAATGTCCGGTTTTACCGAAATAGAAATGTCCTATTGCAAGTGATGCTATACTGCCTCTTTTTAAGAAAAGGAGGCGGGAT
>JAGVGM010000029.1 GCA_020057065.1 Thermodesulfovibrionia bacterium | reverse complement strand
ATTGTTATGCGAGATTTCCTTGCCTCAAGCCATTTCTTAAATGATGTTTGGCTCTCCCCAGACGATTTACCGGCCAACAAGCCTTCAACACTGATATCTTCGTCAATATCCTCCCAATGGATTCCGTGACCTCTGCCAATCATCCTCCAATTAGTTCTTTCTTCCGGTGTGGCGTGCAAAAGACGAGGATACCAAGCTGTCGGAACTGATATGGTCCTTCCGTCGCTCATATCAACAGTTAGCGTATCTTCTGTTACTAATACGTCTTCTGCATACGGAATTTCAATTTCAATCGCTAAAGTAGTCATTCCAAGCCTCCAACATAACTTTTTGGTTTTCTTCGATAGTTTTGAGTATTCTTGATATTTCGATTCTGCTAAAGCCACCACTACTATATAGCCTCAATGGTTCAAGCCATACTTTGGCAATTTTATCATCACGCTCTATATGGACATGAGGCGGTTCGTCTCGATCGCCTGAATAAAAGAAAAATCTATATGGCCCAATTCGGAGTATTGTGGGCATTTTTCGATTTTTACCTCTCTATAATTTCTTGCGCATAACAATTATTGAACTGCAAGTTATATTTTGTAAAAATTCTAAACCTATAAATATTTATTGTCAATCAGAATCTGGCGGAATCTTACAATTTCAACAAATTATATTTACTTGTATTTTCGATTAGTTGCAATCTTAATAGTGTCATAAACATTCATTGGGCCTCGAATAATTTGTTGCAAAATTAATGTTATATTGTATATAACTAAATCATTAGAATCATTATTAGGGGGACAATATGAACAAGGAGATGGATGTCTTTAGGGATTTTCAAACGTTTCTTTCAGAATCGGGGACTGTTCCCGAAAATAAGACCAAATTCTATATTCACTGGGTACAAAGGTTTTTGAAATTCTGCAATTATGAACTTGACAATATCAACACGGAACGCGTGTCCCAATATCTGGATTCACTGGATGCTGATGAAAAGATTGCGGACTGGCAGGTGAAACAGGCTGCCGATGCAGTCATCCTCTATGTTGAACAATACCTTAAGAAGCCGCTACAACAGATCACCTCTTTAGCGGAAAATTCCAGGTCAAATTCTACAGCTCAAAAGGTAACCCTTTCATGGGAACACATACTGGAGGAGGCAAAAAACCTTATCCGTCTCCGACACTACTCAATAAGCACAGAAAAGACATATCTTGGGTGGATAGTACGTTTTAAAACATACATGAAGGATTGTGAGCCACATCTACTTGAAGCAAATGATGTGAAAAACTATCTCACCCATCTTGCTCTTCATGGACGTGTTTCCGCATCAACCCAAAATCAGGCATTCAATGCCCTTTTGTTCCTGTACCGCCATATTTTACACAAAGATATGAATGATCTTACATCTGTGGCAAGGGCAAAACGTAAGGTAACCCTGCCTGCTGTTTTGAGTAGAGACGAAGTGAAAAGGCTTCTGTCTTTCCTCAACGGGCAGTATCTCCTTATGGCACAACTCATGTATGGATGCGGGCTTCGCCTTATGGAGTGTCTCCGCTTAAGAATAAAAGATGTTGATTTTGAAAACGATCTCCTCGTGGTTCGTTCCGGCAAGGGGGAAAAAGACAGGGCATTGACAATACCGGAAAAGATAAAAGAAGAACTAGCTAAATATGTGGCATCTGTCAAGGAGATATATGAACAGGATGTGAAGATTGGATACGGCGAGGTATCTCTCCCCGGTGCTTTGGAAAAGAAATACCCTGGTGTTGCACGGGAATGGGCATGGCAGTGGATGTTTCCTGCCCAGAAATTGTCCGTTGACCCACGAACCGGAAATGTAAGACGGTGGCATATCCATCCTGCTGCCATTCAGCGTGCACTAAAAGAAGCTGTTGTGAAAGCGGGGCTACCGAAAAAGGCAAGCTGCCACACATTGCGTCACAGCTTTGCTACCCATCTCCTTGAAGCTGGACAAAATATCAGGACGATTCAGGAGCTTTTAGGGCACAAGCATGTAAATACAACCATGATTTACACACATGTTATACGGAAGAAACCATCTGAGGTAAGGAGTCCCCTGGATGCTTTGTAAGACTGTGTATTTCCATGAAACATTATACCGGGGTGCGGAAACGGGAATATTTCAGGACGAACTAATTAGTACCGATCTGCGCTGCCCAGCACATTCTTGTTCTTTTCAATGATCATCTTCATGAGCTCATCGCGGGCAGGCCCTAAGTATTTGCGCGGGTCGAATTCAGCCGGTTTTTCATTGAATATTTTACGGATCATGGCTGTAACAACCAGACGCCCGTCGGAATCTATGTTGATCTTGCAGACAGCAGACCTTGCCGCCTTTCTCAACTGATCTTCCGGGATACCAACAGCGTCTGCCAGAGCCCCGCCATTACTGTTGATAATGTCAACGTATTTCAGCAGGACGGAACTGGCTCCGTGCAAAACAATGGGGAAGCCGGGGATTCGCTTTTCGATTTCATCGAGGATGTCAAAGCGCAGGGGCGGGGGGGCAAGAATGCCTTCTTTGCTGAGGGTGCACTGTTCCGGCTTGAATTTGTAAGCGCCGTGAGATGTGCCTATTGAAATTGCAAGGGAATCAACGCCGGTTTTCTTTACAAAGTCTTCAACCTCTTCAGGCTGGGTATAGGTAGATTTGTCTGCAGCTACGTGGTCTTCGATGCCTGCCAGTATGCCGAGCTCACCCTCAACAGTAACATCGAACCTGTGGGCATATTCGACGACCTTCCTGGTTAGTTCAACATTTTCATTATAAGAAAGGTGGGAGCCGTCGATCATTACCGAAGAGAATCCGCTTTCAATACAGGAAACACAGAGCTCGTAACTGTCACCGTGGTCAAGGTGAAGAGCTATGGGAATACTGTAGCCAAGCTCCCGTGCCATTTCCACAGCACCTTTTCCCATGTTGCGGAGAAGGGTGGCGTCAGCGTAGTTACGGGCGCCCTTAGAGACCTGGAGGATTACCGGAGACCCTGATTGACCGCACCCGTTGATAATAGCCTGAATCTGCTCCATATTGTTAAAGTTATAAGCAGGGACGGCATATCCGCCATCCATGGCTTTTTTAAACATTTCACGTGTGTTGACAAAGCCTAGT
>JAGVGM010000139.1 GCA_020057065.1 Thermodesulfovibrionia bacterium | reverse complement strand
GTTGCCGCCATTGAAAAAGTGTAAATCAAAATCCCTTGAAGACTTTGCGGTCCAAAGCCTCATATTGATTGCCTTGTCGTTCCTGTAGCCCGGGATAGGGGTATCGCATGCCATTGCCATGACCTCTTCGGTATCAACCCATTCATTTCTCAATATTCCATTCTGGTCCACATGCTGGTTTACCTTTCCATAAAAATGGACTGAGAAAAAATGTCCATGCCGGGCTATTTCCCATGGATTGCCGTACCTCAGCCAGTTATCAGGAGTTTCAACCTGATACCCGTCCTTAATCTTCTGGTAAAAGAGTCCGTATTCATATCTTATTCCGTATCCGTAAGCAGGAATTCCCAAGGTAGCAAAGGAATCAAGGAAACAGGCTGCGAGACGGCCTAATCCGCCGTTGCCAAGCCCGGCATCCCACTCTGCCTCTCTTATATCCTCCATTTTGCAGCCCAGGGCTTCCATGTCCTGTGTGCATTCATTCTCAATCCCCAGGTTCACCATGCTGTTGCCAAGCGTCCTGCCGACGAGAAATTCAAGGGAAAGGTAATAGACCCGTTTGGCCTTTCTCCTATAATAGGACCTCTGTGTAGCAAGCCATGCCTCTATAAGTCTGTCCCGAATGGCATAGGCAAGCCCAATATAAAAATCAAAGGTATGAGACCTCTCGCAGTCCTTGCCGAGATGGTGCTCAATATAGCCCTTAACCGTTGATTCTAATTTCTCGATTCTCTTAGTGTCTTCCATTTGTTGTATCCTATGTTAAAATTTTAATATGTGAAAACTCCTTAAGGTTATATCGTCATACTTTATAAAGAACTTAACTTCTTTCGTAAAGAAGCCGAAACTATGAGTACAATAGGTAAATAATTATTAACCTAAAAAACCAGTTGAACCACAGAGAGCACAGAGGTCACAGAGAGAGACAATGAGAATTTCAAAAAATATCTTGTTGTTTTTCTCTGTGTACTCTGTGGCAATTACTGTTTTTAGGATTAAGGAAGGATAAAACATGCCTTTGCCTTTAAACAAAACAAAAATTGTTTGCACCATAGGGCCATCATCTGAATCGCCGGATATCATGCAGCAGATGATGCAGGAAGGGATGGATGTGGCGCGCCTGAACTTTTCTCACGGTAACTTTGACCGTCACGCAAAGGTAATAGAGGATCTCAAAAACGCTTCGCTAAGGACTGGAAAACGAATCGCCATTATGGCAGACCTTCCGGGGCCAAAGATGCGGATAGGCCGTCTCCTGAAAGAACCTATTGAATTAAGGCCGGGCGATTCCTTTACTCTTACGACCCAGGACGGTATAAGCAGCGACAACAGGGTTTCAGTAACCTTCCCTCGTCTCACACATGCGGTTAAAGTTGGAGATACCATCTTTCTTAATGACGGGCTTATCCAGATGAAAGTTGTAGAAGTAGAGGGAGATAATGTTCACTGTACGGTAACTGTAGGGGGTGAACTCCGCTCAAAAAAAGGGATCAACATCCCCGGGATTATCCTTGGCGTCAGCTCTTTTACTGATTATGATTACCAGTGCCTGAAATTCGCACTTGAGCATGGAGTGGATGCCATAAGCCAGTCTTTCGTAGAAAAGGCATCAGATATTGACGCCGTTAGAAAGGCTGCAATAGGACTCGGTTATAATCCATTCATTATCGCTAAGATCGAACGGTCCAGGGCTCTTGATTATATACATGAAATCCTCAATGCATCAGATGGCATTATGATTGCCAGAGGAGATCTTGGCGTAGAGCTGCCAATAGAACAGATTGCTATAGTGCAAAAGCGCCTTATGCATCTGGCAAATATGTATGCAAAACCTGTGATAACCGCAACACAAATGCTTGAATCAATGACAAACAGCCCGAGGCCTACCCGCGCAGAGGCTACGGATGTATCAAACGCAATCCTGGACGGCACTGATTGTGTAATGCTTTCCGGTGAATCAGCTATGGGGGTGTATCCAGTTGAATCAGTGCAGATGCTTGCAAAGATTGCATCTGCTGTTGAGCCTCACCGCCGCCCCGTAACAGTTAAAGAGATGTTTCAGGGGATTGCAGCCGAGGGCATGATGGGGCCGACGCATCTTATAGCAGTTGGTGTTGAGGCAAGTCTTGAATATATCTCACCTGCCGTAGTGTTTGTTCCCTCACGCAGCGGCGATACAGCAAGAAGTATCTCCCGCTTCCGCCTCCCTGTATGGATCGTAGCTGTCAGTTCACAGGAGACTATATGCAGGGCGCTCCAGTTCTCTTACGGAGTTTTTCCTATTTATGAGGCTGAAAATCCGGATAACTGGAATGTCTACGTGAAAGGCTGGCTGAATAGTAATAATATTGAGGATAAGCTTGTGGTCCTTACAATGGGGCCATCTGCAAAACATCCGGATGCCAATCACAGGATAGAAATTTTGGACCTTCAATCTAAAAGGAGTTGAGAAGGGCTGAATGCCAAAGGGTCTTTACATAACAGGGACTGTGCCCAGAAGCGGAAAGTCTGTAGTTGTGCTTGGAATAATGGAAATGCTTTCCGGTCATGGACGGAAAACCGGTTTCTTTAGACCGGTGAGTTATCCCGGAGAAAATGGCGACAGCCTCATCAGGCTACTATCAACACGATACGCCATTGAAGTCGCTGCAAATGAAATGTATGGCTGCACCTCTGAGAAGGTGCGGGAATTCATTGCCGATGAGCGTATTAATGATCTCTACAGTCATATCCTTGAGAAATATAAAAGACTTGAGACCCGCTGCGACTTTGTTGTCTGTGCAGGAACCGATTTCACTGCCATGGCAATCGGCTTTGAATTTGAATTCAACATTGAGATGGCCAACCATCTCGGCATCCCCCTGGTCCCTGTAGTAAAAGGAGATGGAAGATGCATAAGGGATATAGTTGAGTCAGTGAGGGTATTGGAAAAGTCTATCAGAGATAAGAAGGGAGAACTCCTTGCTGTTATTGTCAACCGTGTTGCCGCTGAAGAGCACAATAAGATCGAAGCGGAGTTGAGGCAGGAGTTTATGAGTATATTTCCTGTCTATGTGCTTCCTGATCACACCCTTTTGAATAAGCCGACTGTCGGCGAAATAGCGAGACTCCTGAAGGCAGAGCTGATCAGCGGCGACATTGAGGGGCTTGACAGGGAGATCAGTAATTACAAAGTAGCTGCGATGGAATTGCCCAACTTTCTTGATCATGTTGACGACGGAAGCCTCATCATAACCCCGGGCGACCGTTCCGACATTATTTTAGGCACGATCCTCGCTGATGCCTCTCAGGCTTATCCTCAGATCGCAGGGATTATCCTGACAGGCAATATCAAGCCCGCAAGCCAGATAGTCCGTCTGCTTTCAGGACTCAGGAGGTCTACGGTTCCCATATTGTCGGTATATACTGACACATTTACAACTGCAATGAATGTAAACGCCATTGAAGGAACAATGGCCCCGGAAAATAAAAGGAAGACTGCCGCGGCCCTCGGCCTAATGGAGGCAAATATCAATTTTGACGAAATAGAGCAGCGGATTGCTGTGACTCGTTCCAGCCGTATTACACCTCTGATGTTTGAATATGAACTGATTCAACGCGCAAAGAAAGAGCGCAAGCACATTATCCTTCCGGAAGGGACAGATGAACGGATACTCAGGGCCTGTGAAATCCTTCTCCTCCGCAATGTGGCTGATATCACGCTGCTTGGCAACCCCGGCGAAGTAGGCCGGAAGATCACAGACCTCGGTCTTTCGCTGAATCAGATGCGTATAATTGATCCGGCAACCTCAGAATTCCGGCAGACCTACGCAGAAACGTATTATGAACTAAGAAAACATAAAGGCGTCTCATCCCAGACCGCATACGATGTAATGGCAGATGTGAGCTATTTCGGGACCATGATGGTGCATCTTGGTCATGCTGACGGCATGGTCTCCGGTGCGCTCCACACAACACAGCAGACCATCCGCCCTGCCTTTGAGATCATCAAGACGAAACCGGGATGCTCCATTGTATCCAGCGTCTTTCTTATGTGTCTTTCAGACCATGTATCTGTTTACGGCGATTGTGCGGTAAATCCAAACCCTACAGCTCAGCAGCTTGCCGACATAGCCATCAGCTCTGCAGACACGGCACGCATGTTTTCTATTGAGCCGTATATTGCCATGCTTTCCTACTCTACAGGAGAATCAGGGAAAGGTGAGGATGTGGAACGCGTCAGGGAAGCAACTGAAATAGTCCGCAGGCTGCGGCCTGACCTGAAGATTGAGGGGCCTATTCAGTATGATGCAGCCGTTGACGCGAGTGTTGCCAAAACAAAGATGCCTGACAGTAAAGTGGCCGGCAATGCCACAGTCTTTATTTTTCCTGACCTCAACACAGGCAACAATACATATAAGGCAGTCCAGCGATCTGCCAATGCCGTGGCAATAGGGCCTGTATTGCAGGGACTTAGAAAACCTGTGAACGACCTCAGCAGGGGATGCACAGTTCCTGATATTGTCAATACCGTTGCCATTACCGCAATCCAGGCACAGTCAGTTATCCCGCAGCCATGAATATCATTGTAATCAATTCCGGCAGTTCATCCATTAAATATCAAATCTTCAATATGTCTGATAATAGCGTGCTTGTCTCAAGCCTTCTTGAACGTATAGGTGAATCCCTGAGCAGTTTAAGACACAGATGGCTGCAGAGTGATGGTAAATATAAGGAGATTTCTATATCCAAACAGGTTGCTGACCACAGAGAAGGCCTTCAGTGGATTACCAATGTGGCAGAAGATACGGGTCTAACGCAGAAATTGAAGGGGCTTTTCGGCATAGGCCACCGAGTTGTGCACGGTGGTGAGGTATTCCGCGAACCGGCTATTATCAATGATAAGGCTCTTGAGGCGATACGGAAGATGATCCCGCTTGCCCCGCTGCATAACCCTGCCAATCTCGTTGCTATTGAGGCCGCACTTAAAAACTATCCGGATGTTCCGCAGGTCGCTGTATTTGATACGGCATTTCATCAAGGAATGCCCCCTTATGCATTTCATTATGCAGTTCCTTACGAACTCTATAAAGACTACCATGTCAGACGTTACGGGTTTCACGGCACCTCCCATCAGTTTGTTTCAAAGCAGGCGGCTATTTATCTTGGGAGGCCGCTAAAAGAGCTGGACCTGATCACCCTCCACCTTGGAAATGGCGCCAGCGCTGCAGCTATCAAGAGAGGCATAAGTGTGGATACCTCCATGGGACTAACACCCCTTGAAGGACTCATTATGGGGACCCGATGCGGAGATATTGATCCGTCCCTGCCGTTTTATATTGCGCAGAGAAGCGGCAGGTCCCTTAATGATATTGACAGGATGCTTAATAAGGAAAGCGGGCTTAAAGGCATCTGCGGCGCAAATGACATGAGAGAAATTATCAGCCGCGCAGAAGGAAATGACGCATTAGCCACGCTGTCTCTTGATATGTTCTGCTACCGTATAAAGAAATACATCGGCGCATACTTTGCCGTCCTGGGCGGCATTGATGCTGTCGTATTTACAGGAGGTATCGGAGAAAACGCAGCGATTATCAGAAAGATGTGCTGTGAGGGGTTAGAGAGGCTCGGCATTAGCATTGATGCCGGAAAAAATGACTCCCCCTCAAGTGAGGCTCGTGAAATAAATCAGAACGCTACACCTGTAAAAGTGCTTGTCATTCCTACAAATGAAGAGCTTGAGATCGCTATCCAGACTGTAGAAGCAATTCTCGCTGCAAAATAAACCAGCTCTATTTTCTCACTTCATACTTCTGCACTAATGTCTCAAAGCTCATATTCGCCTGCACAGCGTTGTGCGGAATTAATACATACTTCCACGGTTTGCCGCTGTTTTGAGTGGTAAATTCACTGGCATGTTTGCAGTATTGCAAGGCTGCCTGTGCTTTTTCCTGAACATCTGAGGATTCAATATCGCCTTCTTTCTTTGTCTCAACTATATAGATGGCATTCGCAGTTTCAACCACAAAGTCTGGATGGTATCGCCTTGAATTGTTTTTCCAGTATATATGGAATTGGTTTTGTGCCGGTCTCAGCCATTTCAGCACAGCCTTGTCATTCTCAAGAATAATCACAAAATCCTTTTCGGTCTTTGAAGCAAACTTATACAAATTATGATATGCCTTTCTGAATCCACTAAACACCTTGCCAGGAATCAGGATTGATGGAGTAATAGTCTCTGTGAAATGGTGAACGCTGTCTTTCGTGTATTTTGAAAAGTTATGCTCCTCAATCTTCGTAAACGGCTTCACAATCGGCTTTTCAAAGCTCGGAGCCTCGCAATAAAAATGCTCCATCAGTTGAGAATAAATAAACTGTCCGATCTCTTTCTTATGGTATTGAACAACATTAATAATGCCGTCAGCGGTAAGATATGATTGAAACTTCTTTACTGCCTGCTCCGCAAGCTTAAACAATAAATCCGCCTGCGCGTCATAATCTATCTCCGTGTAATTCATTAATTCATTTACAACGATCCTCTCAGGGGTATCAATGATAATTCGTCCCTTGCCTATAATTATGTCGTCGTTATTTTCCTGTTCTCTTAGTTTCCTTATAAGTATTTCTTCAGACACCGGCTGATAATTAAGGCTGCGTGTGTCAAGATCAAAATCCTTGAAGCCTGAAACCACCTCGCCTGTCTGCTGTATGGTGATCCTGGGAATCTCGATGATATTGTTCGTAAACTCTTCAACCAGCCTTTCATAAGCCTCTTTCGCTTCATTTACTATCTCTGCGGTAAACATTGCCTGCTGCGGGGAACTTTCGATTTTTTGTTTGATCTTCTCAACAACAAGCTCTTTGATTTCTTCATTCTTCAATTCGTTGATACTCATTACCTTACCGCCTAATTCAGGCAAGGTTGAAAGCACGGCTTTGCGGACATCAAGGCTTATCTGTGCCTTCTGCTTTTCTTCAGGTTCAGCAATAGCCTCAATTTCTTTTTGCCTCTCTTCTATTGATTTATCAATCGTTGAAACCGATGTAACAACCTCTTTGGGCTGGCTTAATTCCTCTGCATCTATGGTAATTATATTTTCCCTTCGGATTATTGAATCGGGTTCATTGGCTGCATCAATGATTTGCTGAAATTTGTCATGAGCTACAATCGTGAGCTTATCCGCCTTGTCATATCCTGTCCGTTTTCCATATGGTAAGCGCAAGCCCCTGCCGATAGTCTGTTCACGCAATGTTGTAGAAGCGGCAGTTCTAAGAGGAATTATCGTATAAAGGTTAGTAACGTCCCATCCTTCCTTTAGCATATTTACATGGATAACAATTTCTATTTTGTTGTCGGGATCTTCAAGAGACAAGAGCTGCTTTATATTATCATCCTTCTCCTCGCCTGTCTGATTGGAGTGGATTTCCATCACCTTATCCGCATAACGCCCTTCAAAAAATGCGCTGGATAGTATCAACTCTTTTAACTTTCCGGCATGATCCGTATCTTTTGCCACAACCAGCACAAACGGCTTTACCAGCGGCATTTTGTTATCTCTTGCAAATATGTCTAATGCAACTTTCGTATCTTCATGAATGCGAATACCGTCTTCGAGTTTTATCCTGTCCATATCTTCCAATGAATATTGAGACGGGTCAAAATCTTTCCTCGTTGCAACCGCAGGCTCTTTTACAAAACCGTCCTGAATGGCTTTTGACAGTGAATATTCATACACAACATTTTTGAACTTGATCGGCGCTCCGCTCCGTTCGACCTGAGGCGTAGCTGTAAGCTCCAATCCCATAATCGGATTTAACTCATTGATAACTTCCATGCCCCTGTCTGCGCGATAATGGTGTGATTCGTCCATGAGCAGGACAAGGTCATCGAGATTGGAAAGATAGTTGAAATATGAATCGCCTAAATATTCTGAAAGCCTTTTGATGCGCGGCAGTTTACCGCCCCTCATTTCCGAACTTATCTTTGAGATATTGAAGACGTTTATTCTAATCTCCTGCTCTTTGTAAAGATCGCCGATAGAATTGTAATTGTCCCCTGTAATTATTACGGGATTGTTATGGACAAACTCGCCGATGCCCTTAAAGACATATTTAGGATGAGTGGTATTTGAAAAGTCCTCAATCAGCTTGTTGTAAATTGTGAGGTTCGGAGCAAGAACAAAGAAGTTTCTGATGCCTTTTGAAAGAAAAAGATAAGAAACAAAAGCGCCCATTAATCTTGTCTTACCCACGCCTGTTGCAAGGGCAAAACAGATTGAAGGGAAGTTACGTTCAAAGTCCGTGCAGATAGGGTATGCGTTTTTGACGATTCCCAGTTGTTCTTTTAAAAAATTCCCCTCTTGAGAGGGGTTAGGGGTGTGTTTCTTTAAATCCAGTTTCTCTGTCAACTCTGCCAAGATATTCAGGCTTTCGGCCTGTGGAGGACGAAGGCTTAATCTGTTCTTAATCGAGTTTGCTATTCTGTCCATTACTCATCCTCTGTATTAAATAATGCCGGTTCTTCTTGTTCAAACTTCTTTTTTGATTTCTTCTTCTCTTTTACCGGCCCGTTTGGAACAAATTCCGGTTCATCAGGATTAACCGGCATATTCACAATATTCAGGCTATAGTCTTCCCTACCGAATTCACACCGTCCCAAAAGCAGATTCGGTATCTTCTTGACTGTAATATTCGGATAACGATTGCTGCATGCCTTTGAAAATGATTTACAGCAGATAAGCAGGCTTTCGTCCGGCTGCATTTCGTCATGGATTTTATCAAGAAACTCAACTGTGACAAAGTTCGTTGTAGTGAAGATGTAATCCTTTTCCGTTGAACGGCCTTGCTTCCAGTAGATAGTCTCATCAGGAGAGT
>JAGVGM010000257.1 GCA_020057065.1 Thermodesulfovibrionia bacterium | reverse complement strand
GTCTTCATCGTCGAAAAAAACATCGGCACGGTTATTACCTCGCTGGGTTATATGATGGGGATATTCGGCTGCTATGACTCGGGCTATTCTCGGCATATAATAATATGGGAAGTGTCCCTGTATTCTCTGTATTCTCTGTATTACCTGTATTACAATATGGGAAGTGTCCCCATATTACCCTCATGCCATTGGCTCCTTGTACGTGATGTGGCTACTAAAAACACCATATAAGCTTCATTTTAGAAGTGCCATAGTTACTATGCGACATGTTGTAGTTATAAAAAATAAATATACTATATCTTGTGAAATCATAACGAATTTAATTTTATGTGTCAATAAAAATCAATCATGGCTAGTTAATTTTTCAACAATTTCTAATTAGGACACTGCTCATTTATTATTGGATTTATAACCGCAGAATTGAGCGGTTTATCCGCTCGAAAGGATGGTTAGCAATGGATGTTGAAAGAGAAATAGACATGCTCAAAGATGAAATCCATACCTTAAAGGAACGTCTTGAAGACATAAAAATGGAGTGCGAATGTAAAAATTGGGCAAGAACCGATGGATGGCTGACAAAACATCACCCATCTTGTCCCAAATACGACCTAAAAGGGGATGCGATAAAAATTATCACCGCTCTTGTCAGGGGCATTGAATCATGGGCATCTGATGAGGATGGTGTACATGATGATTGCTGGGAAGCATATCAAAGGGCAAAGTGTTGTATTGGTGAAATATAACGTCTGAGGTGTGCGGAGGCCGTCTTTTTGGCCTTCCGCTCCAATGACAGGTTATAAGTTTTTTGTGGAGGTGTCGGGTGTCAAAAATCGGTGATCGAGTAGGGGCAATTCTGAAAACAACGGGCGATACTGTGGAGTTGATCGGATACGGAACATACGTGGGCGATGAAATCCCTCATGATAGGGTGGCCGGGATGGGTGAGTTATTGCGCGAAATGGAGCGCCCTAATCCTAAAATACAGCTTGATTCCGGCCAGGATGTTTTCGGCTGTGAATGTTGGTGGGGACGAGAGGCAACAGTTTTGAAAATTATAGGGGAGCGAAGTATTGTCAATGTGGATATTGATAATGTTCGTTCTTGCTTATAACGTTGAGTTAAAGCGTGAGCATAGCGAATCGCATTTGAACGATTTGTTATGTGCTGAAAGGAGTTGCCAGTGAAGCATCGAAAGGACGAATGTATCGTGTGCTTTAGTCGAAAATGCTACGAACGGGTGGTGTCTCAGGATAAATCATACGATGAAATTTCCTGCATACATCACATCAAGGAATTGTATGAACATTCCGACAAAACTGCACCAGGAGTAATGAAAAGGTTTATCTCAAGCACAGGTAAACAGAAACGAGGAGTTGATTTCAGCACATAACGTCCCGGTTCAGGAGCGCCGGTAGGCGTCGCCTGCAACCGGCTGTTGGGCGACAGCTGACGATCGAAGCCAAGCCTTGTTTCGCTCACTGTACGCTGACCGGGAACGCAGTGTGAATGTAATCCCGAAACTTCTTGCGGAATTTGTATTCGTTCTCTGGTCGGTCAAACCACTCGCGATGTAGCCGATTCTCGATTTCTATCGCCGAGCGCCAGATTTCAAGCAGCTCGTCATCGGGAGTTGCTCGGTCGAAGATATTCTCCACGACGCACCAAGCCATATGAGCGTAGATTTCGTATTCCTGTTGCTGCTCCGGAGTTCGGGTGCCACTCGCCTTACGAAGATGCGGCTTCTCAAGCCCTGCCTTCAACAAGTCCCAGTACATCGTATCCAGGTTTTCGTAATGGGAGAGCCGCGCGGAGTTCGTGAAAGTGCGTAATGAATAGAGAAGAGCGGCGATGGCGAGGATAGCAGCCACCGCAGAGCCAACCGCCCCAACAGCATTCCAGAACATCGACCAATCCATGCTGAACTCTCCACCGTGATCCGGTTATTTATCCCGAACTGTCGCCCAACGATAGAAATGAGGCGGCGGGGCCTCAGTGTATCAATAAAATCACCGAGGTAGTTCCCCGCTCGCCTCGATTGACTGGTTATCTGCTTTTTTCCCCGGAATCTTCCTTTTTTAGATAAAATCGTTTTAAGGCAATAAACAATGCAAAAGGAATAATGCCAAAAAGAATGGCAATAGAGGTAATTGCAAAAGTCTCTATTTTGTCACCCTGAACGAAGTGAAGTGTCTTATAACATATTAGTTTTACAAGATTCTTCGCTTCGCTCAGAATGACACCCTACTGAGACTTCAGACTTTTGCAATTGCCTCAATAATAGAACCAATTTTATTTATAATTTCTTTTAACATTGTTTTTGTCAATAAAGAATGTCATACTATTATAAAAAGCGCACCCTCCTTCTGATAAGTCTAATTACTTTACTCTAACCATCTTATCGCGGAGATGAACTGGGACATCATCAAGTAAAACGAATTGTATGGTTTTCCCCTCTTGCTCTAAAAATGAGGTTTTTTCCGAAAGATTGGCAACATAAAGTGAATCGAGTTTCCACATCGCTCCAGTAAGAGGATCAACAATTAACATCCCTATTAAACCCCCGAATAAAATGTTGCCAAAATACCATCCGTTCAACCGGCTGCTAATAATAATAGTTTGCTTCTCATAGCCTTCTTTTTCAAAAACAACAGTGTAATCTATTCCGTCAAAATAAGCTTCACCAGCCTTAAGATTTAAGGTAGTAGGTGTTGTGCCTGTATACATTTTCAGACCGTCTTCATTTGTGATCGTTATGTTAGCTTGTTCAGGGTTACTGTTAATGGTGACAGGCCATTCAGACTTACTTACAATAGATGCACAACCACTAAGAAAAACAATTACTACTAACAAACTGACAAGAACTCTCATCGTAGCCTCCGTTAGATTAAAATTATTTTTGAATAAAATGGGATAGACTGTAAAGCTGTCCTCTCTTGCCCCCCTTTCTCTCACACACAATGAGCAGATAACCATTGATTATCAGGTCAATTTGCCCTGATAATTGGGTTTTCGGGCAAATTTGCCCTGATAGTAGATTCGTCTTGATTTAACATAGTCAGACTGATATTGTCTTTAGAACTATCGGATAATACAACTCTTATAAACCTTATTATCTTACGCGTGCCATGTCAATACAAAAAAATCGTAAGTTGCTGGACGAAGTCCGGGATTATATGCGGCTTCATCATTATTCGATCCATACCGAACGAACCTATTGCGATTGGATCAAAAAATTTGTTCAATTTCACGATATGAAGTCCCGGAACGATCTTTCCGAGGGTGAAAAAAAGATTGAACTTTTTTTGACCCATCTTGCG
>JAGVGM010000296.1 GCA_020057065.1 Thermodesulfovibrionia bacterium | reverse complement strand
TCCTCCAAACTTACACGCTGAAATTGCAGCAAGGGCTGCTGCAGAAGACAAAAGCATTAATCAGTGGGTTGCGGAAATATTAGACCAAATCATTCAAACCCATTAAAGTTTGTGTGTGGAGACTGGGACGTTGTTGACTTGTTGTAAAAAGGAAACGCCCAACGACAAAGTTGCAGCGGCCGAAAAACGCCGCTGAACTTGTTGCTCTCCCTTCGCTTCGCTCAGGGAGAATGCGGCGCTGAACGGTTGTGCCTGCCCTCCGCTCCGCTACGGGAGAACCAGGCACAGGAACGGATGCCCCTTCGGGGCGACCGTTCAGCGCCGCATTCGACCACAACCAATCATAATATATTTTCTTGACCAATCATAGCAAATATGCTATAAGGTTTTTATGAATTGGACGATCACTTACTACAGCGAGTCGGTTCAGAATGAAATACTTGCTATGCCTGCTGGCTTTCTTGCACGCTTCCTCAAATACACCGATCGCATGGAGTTGTATGGTCCTGATTTAGGAATGCCCCATACACGCTCAATGGGTGAAGGGCTGTCCGAGCTAAGATTAAAGGCAGCGGGGGGAATTGCACGGGTATTCTACTGTACGATGATTGGGAAAAGGATCGTTATGCTTCACCAATTCACTAAAAAAACAGAAAAAACACTGTCAAGAGAACTTGCTACAGCAAGGCGGCGATTGAAGGAGGTCAAAAATGCTCACTCATAAAGAACTTAGGGCGCGTGCCCTCGAACGAGCGGACGTAAAAGACGAATACGAAAGGCTTGGCGAGGAGTTTGCTTTCCTGGACGAGTTTCTAAAAGCACGCGCTACCGCCGGTATTACACAGGCAGAAATCGCCGAGCGTATCGGTACAACCCAATCAGCTATTGCTCGGTTAGAGTCTGGCAGAGGAAAGCACTCGCCATCACTGGCCACATTGCAAAAGTACGCAAATGCCCTCGGTTGCCGTTTGGAGTTGCGGTTAATCAATGAAACGGAAGGAAGTAAAAGTGAAGGTCGAACCGGGCGTTCCACAGGACGCGCAAAAGCGCGCCAGTGAGCTATTCGTTAACTGGATAGAAACAAAAAAGTGAAGATATATCAGTTCAGAGTTTCCATAATAGGCATACCAAAATTGTATAGAATAATTGAGGCATCCGATAGTTGCACTTTTGATGATTTACATGATGTAATTTTCCAGGCTTTCAACAGGTTCGATGAACACCTTTATTCATTTTTCATCACTAGAAAAGATACCAAGAATATACGAGCCATATATGATGCTCCAGAAATAACGCATCCTATGAATGTAGAGGATATAATGGGTTTTGAAAAAAGGAGGCAATCTACAGCCAAGACACGAATTGGTGATGTCCGCTTAAATGAGAATGATGTTTTTCACTATTTGTTTGATTTTGGGGATGATTGGTGGCATCGAATTAAGGTGCAAAATATTAAGGAAACGAAATCTAAAAAGAAACATATTAAACTAATCAAGTCATTTGGAGAATCTCCACCACAACATCCAGACTACGACGATGATTATGATGAAGAAGATGAATGAAAAATCGCAGTTAACATTGCTGCTGGATAGTGTAACATCTTTTCTGCAAATTCAATAAAGGGTATAATTCTCAATGGAAAAACACAATCCCCGAAAGGGAGAAAGGAGAATTATACCCATGAGAGAGTATATCAAAAAAGACAAAAGAAGTCATCGAAAAAGAATTGAGAGAGATGGACCATATTCAATCATTAGTGGAACTTACCTGTATTGGTGCCAGGATGATGTTGCAAGTTGCCCTTGAAGAAGAGCTTAAAGCCTTTCTCGGAAGAGACTACTATGAGAGGAGAGAGGATCAGAAAGGTTCACGGAGTGGATCAAAACCCAGAAGCATAAAAATAGGATGTGGTGACATCCACATCCAGATGCCTCAGGCGAGAGGTGGTGATACTCCCTTCCATTCAAAGTTTCTTCCTCCTTATCCATCTTCAGATCAAGAAAAGAGAACTCGGCATCCTTTAACTTAATGCTGTCCTTCTCAATCTATATAAAAACCTCCTTGACATTTTCCCTCTAGAAGTATAGTTAAGTTTAATAAGAAGCTCTGAGAAAGGATTATTCTTTTCAGAGCTTTCTTAAAAACTATATGATTGTGGGTAGGAGAGAATATCATGATTACAAAGGCAATAGAAAAGGTAATCGAGGGGAATAACCTGCCCGAATCAGAGATGATACGGGTGATGGAACAGATAATGAGCGGAGAGGCAACCCCTGCCCAGATAGCCTCGTTCATTACTGCCCTGCGAATGAAGGGGGAGACCATAGAGGAGATTACCGGTGCAGCCAGGGTTATGCGTGAAAAGGCTATCAAAATAAACACAAACTCCCCCACGGTTATAGATACATGCGGAACCGGAGGAGATGGGGCGAATACCTTTAACATATCTACCACTTCAGCCTTTGTAGCAGCAGGGGCTGGAATAACCGTGGCAAAACACGGGAACAGGTCTGTATCAAGCAACTGTGGAAGTGCAGACGTCTTGAAAGCTCTGGGAGTAAACATCGAAGCAGACACAAACACCGTGGAAAGATGCCTTAATGAAAACGGTATCGGTTTCCTCTTTGCCCCTCTGCTTCACGGGGCAATGAAATATGCAATCGGACCCCGGCGGGAGATCGGGATAAGAACTGTCTTCAACATATTGGGGCCATTGACCAACCCTGCAGGGGCTTCTGCCCAGGTGATAGGTATATATTCCAAAGAGCTGAC
>JAGVGM010000260.1 GCA_020057065.1 Thermodesulfovibrionia bacterium | reverse complement strand
GAAATATGGAAGAGATTATAATTATAAAATCCCCCTTCATCCCCCTTTTTCAAAGGGGGAGACAGGAATTAACCCACACTCTTACGCGAAGACCCAAAATTACTTATCGACGAATTAATTCCCTATAAGAAAATAAATAAATCGAGATCCACACCAAGGATCGCAGGCTCATTGCTGCAACGGTACGAGTTTCATATTCACCGCCTTTAAATATGTGTAATCCAAAGATCGCAAAAACGATGATAGTTGCTATAAAAATTAAAAGAGACAACCGGACAGCCCAGCGTTTACGCATCCAAATGCCTGCTCCTGCAACCAGATAAACAAATCCTGCCAGGAAGTTAAACCAAACCACATATAGAACATAATTACCAGATGATTTCTGATATGAACTGCCTCCAAACAAAACCTGCCCGCCGGCTTTTATAGTCAGCAAGCCAAATATAACCGCAATGACTGCCAGTATCCACACAACAATGGTTTTATCCGATTTGATAAATGCCATAAAAGTTCCGTTATATTTTTTTCTCTACATGAAAGTGGTGTCTACATATTACAGATTTTTTATGAAGAATGTAGACTTGACACCATCTACTTCTTAAATTATTAGCAGCTCATTGTTTGTTGAATTCATTAACATTGCATGGTGCATTAATTACTGAATCAATCAACCAGTGAATCCACCCATACGATATTTTTAAAATATATTCTGGTGCACCGCCAGCTCTAACAGTCATATCATCAGTTTCTATAAATTGAACATCAATAGGCAATTCACCTTCATGAATAAGATTGCATCTAAACCACTTATAGAAAATGCGTGGTATTGTATGTAACTCTCCCCTAAATTCTACTTTCATTACCCCCCGCCATTTATTATCCAAAAAAGTTTCGAAACATTCGCGATCACCTAAATATCTCTCAGGGTCTTCTCGTCGAGCCGTGGCAGCAACTGCAACAAGTGCGTTCAAAAATGCACCTTCATATCTTTCATTTTGGTAAAGCAATAGAGCGTCTTCTACTCGTCTTCGTATACTCATTTATTTGTTGCTAACAGATATTCAACAGAAAAATCAATATTAAATATGCCTTCTCCTGCATAGCACAATATTGAAAAATATTTATATCGAAATTACTGTTTTTATTTATTTTTAGTAAACAGCTCGTTTCTGAACGAAAGTTACTCCCTACAACTGCATTAATAAGAATTTGAAAATAAATAGAGCGTAAAATAATTTTACTTAAGGACAGGAGATAAAGGCAAGAACAAAATTACCCACTCTTCCCTTTAAAAAATTCCTTCATGTTAAAATATTGATGAGGCAGATACGCAATGGATGAAATAAAATACAACCCTGATGAAGGCATTGGGGTAAAAGAAAGACAGGAGATTAAAGCTCCTCCCTTTTATAAAGTATTTCTTATCAATGACGACTATACAACCATGGATTTCGTCATTCACATCCTCGAAAAGGTATTTCACAAAGCGCCGGTTGAAGCGACACAGATAATGCTTCACGTCCATAAGAACGGGAAAGGCCTTGCCGGAGTTTACACACGGGAGATTGCAGAGACAAAAATAGGAGCGACACATAAACTTTCACGGCAGAACGGTTTTCCGCTGAAATGCATGATGGAGAAAGAATGATCAATAAAGAACTCGAATTATCCATAGAGGCGACTATCAGAGAGGCAGAGATGAGGCGGCATGAATACCTTATGGTAGAACATATCCTTTTAGCTGTCCTCCATAATGACTGGGGAGCTGATATTATTGCCAATTGCGGCGGCAACATTGCAAAACTTAAAACCTTACTGGAAGATTTTTTTAATAAAAACATTCCCCGATTGCCCGAGAACTTAAAGGCTTATCCTGAGCCGACTATCGCATTCAAACGGGTTATACAAACAGCCGTCAGCCACGTCAGATCGGCAGAAAAACAGGAAACAGACGCAGGTGATATTATCTCGGCCATTTTCCTCGAAAAAGATTCTTACGCAGTGCACTTCCTGAAATCAGAGGGCATAACACGCATCGAGGTCCTGAATTATATCTCACATGGCATACCAAGGTCTGGAGATAAATTTTCTGATGAGCATGTTCATGAAACAGAAACAGCGCCCCGGACAAAACAGATTCCCAAAAATGACACTTTAAGGCAATTTACAATAGACCTCGTCCAGAAGGCTGCAGACGGAGGCATTGACCCGCTTGTGGGCCGTGAAAAAGAGCTGAAAAGAACCATTCAGATACTGGGCAGACGGAGAAAAAACAATGTTTCTTTTGTGGGAGACCCCGGGGTAGGTAAAACTGCAATCGTTGAAGGGCTTGCCTTAAAGATCCATAAGGGCGAAGTTCCGGATATTCTGAAAAATGCGCGTATCTTTTCTCTTGACATGGGGGCGCTTCTGGCAGGGACTAAATACCGCGGCGACTTTGAAGCGCGTCTCAAAGCAACAATTAAAAACCTTGAAGGAATACCGGGTGCGATACTATTTATTGATGAAATACATACCATTGTCGGAGCGGGCGCCACGAGCGGCGGCTCCATGGATGCATCAAATATACTGAAGCCTATTCTGAATTCCGGAAAGCTGCGCTGCATAGGTGCGAGTACGTATGAAGAATACAAAAACTACTTTGAAAAAGACCGGGCGCTGTCAAGGCGTTTCCAGAAAATAGAGCTCCATGAACCTGATGTAACGGAAACATTCCGGATCCTTAAAGGTTTGAAATTGTATTATGAAGATTATCACGGCGTAAAATACACTGATACGGCCTTGAGGACCGCGGCTGAACTCTCCGCAAAATATATAAATGACAAATATCTCCCTGATAAAGCGATCGATGTTATTGACGAAGCCGGGTCTCTGCTGAAGCTTTCTCCTGAATATAAAACTAAAAAGACCATTGGCCGGCATGAGGTTGAAGATGTTGTAGCAACGATAGCGAGAATTCCAAAGCACAATATCTCAACGTCCGACATGGAAAAGCTGAGGAATCTTGAGGACGAGTTAAAAAACGCCGTCTTCGGACAGAATACAGCAATCCATACCCTTGCATCATCGATCAAAAGGGCGCGTGCCGGGCTCGGACCGGCAGAAAAACCGATCGGGTCTTTCCTTTTTACCGGCCCTACAGGAGTGGGCAAGACAGAGGCTTCAAAAACAATAGCGTCTGTGCTTGGCATTCAGTTCATCCGCTTTGACATGAGTGAATACATGGAGAAGCATACCGTTTCCCGATTGATAGGAGCGCCTCCGGGCTATGTGGGTTTTGATCAGGGCGGCCTTCTGACAGACGCGATCAGAAAGCATCCTCACAGCGTCCTGCTGCTTGATGAGATCGAAAAGGCGCACCCCGACATCTTTAGTATTCTTCTTCAGGTCATGGATTACGCTACCTTGACCGATAATAACGGAAAGAAAGCCGACTTCAGAAGCGTGATCCTCATCATGACGTCCAATGCCGGCACAACCGAAATGAACCGTGGGGTTGTAGGTTTCGGAGACAGGGCCAAAGATGCCCTTTCAAAAGGCAGGGATGCGATCAACAGATTATTCAGTTCAGAGTTTAAAAATCGTCTGGACGCCATAATCACATTTAACTCGCTAACGCCCGGGATCATGAAAAAAGTTGTGGACAAATTTATCAGTGAATTAGAGACGCAGCTTAAAGAGAAAAGAATTAAAATCAATGTTTCGGAGACAGCAAGAAACAAGCTTGCAAAGGATGGATTTGACCCTCAACTTGGCGCAAGACCCCTGGCAAGGCTCATCCAGAAGGAGATCAAGGACGTCTTATCTGAAGAGGTCCTTTTCGGCAGACTTATGAAGGGCGGCAAGGTTAATATTGATTTAGATGAGGATAAACTAACCTTTGAGTATAATGAACAATGAGTAATGAAAAAAAATACTTCCTCAATTGTTCATTGTTAATTGTTCATTCCTAATTATTATTTCTAATGCCCATCTACAGACTTTCAGACAAAATCATCTTCCCGCCTCCCCGCCTTGCGGAAGACAACGGTCTTCTGGCAATAGGTGGTGACCTCAGTGAAGCACGGCTTCTCCTTGCTTATTCAATGGGGATATTCCCATGGTATTCAGAAGGCGATCCTATCCTGTGGTGGTCTACTGATCCCCGCCTTGTCTTATTCCCTGAAGATCTGAAAGTATCAAGAAGCTTAAATCAGACGCTGAGAAAAGGCGCCTTTAATATTACTTTCGATACTGCTTTCGAAGAGGTTATCAGAAATTGCGCTTCAGTTCATTCTAAGACTAATGGTGGGACATGGATAACTGAAGAGATGCTGGAGGCTTACATAAATCTGCATCATGCAGGTCATGCCCATTCCGTTGAAAGCTGGTTTGAAGGCAGGCTCGCAGGCGGACTTTACGGGGTTTCGCTCGGCTCTATCTTTTTCGGTGAATCGATGTTCACAAAGAAAAGCGATGCTTCAAAAGCCGCATTTGTTACTCTTGTCAAACAACTGATCAAATGGAACTTCAAGTTAATTGACTGCCAGATGACCACCCCGCATCTCAAAAGCTTCGGCGCATGTGAAATTCCCCGCAGCGTTTTCATGAAAAAGCTTAAATCAGCACTGAACACGCCAACAAAAAGAGGCAATTGGGAGCTTTCATAAATGAGGACACATATCAGATTTTTTATTCGTCAGTTGTTTTCAAATCAAAGAAACATGTGTCCGCAGTATCATTATCTATGATTGATCTGACGAATATTCTTTAAACCATTCAACGGCTTCTTCAAATGGAACTGCCCCGACAGCCATGCTTAAAGTAAATCGTTCAAGCTCCTTTTGGGTAACTTTTAGAGAATAGCCATTAATTTTAAGGAAGAGGCCCGCAGATGTTATTGCTGTCCTTTTGTTGCCATCAATAAAGGGGTGGTTTCTTACCAAAGATTCCATCAATGCTGCAGCCTTGTGGAAGATGTCCGGATAGAGATCTTTACGGCCGAATGTAGCTTCAGGTCTTGATACAGCAGACAGAAGAAGTCCTAAATCCCTTAAGCCGTGGACCCCACCTGTTTCATCAATGAGTCTGCTGTGGATAAAAAGCACCTGCTCTGCCGTCAGGTGTATCATTTTTTTGCAAGCTTTTTGAGCGCAGATTCATATTTCGCAATGAACTCGTTCACCTGTGAAACAAATTCCCTGTCTATGCCTTTTGGATATTTTTTCCTTCTTACAGGCTCTATTACTATCTTTGATATTTTTTCATCAAACTGAACGTCCACCTCGGAGCCAATAGACAGATCGAGCTTTTCGAGCATCTCTGCCGGGATTGACACCCCCTGACTATTACCTATGGAACAGACCTTTCTGTGCATTGTACCTCCCTGATAATGTTATAACATAATTATAACATAGTGTAAGAGATATTTTTTCCTGGAGCAGGTAATTGCAAGTTTGATTTTCTCCTCATGATTTTGTCGCATGTCGAGAACTGACCCCTTTGCCCCTCTTCTTCCGCAAGTCTTTGAAAGTTTCTTAAGGACTCCCCCTATTCTGCTCACTCATCCCGCTCGTTCGCTCCAAAGACAAGTTTTTCTTCTGCCTGCCAAAAGTATGCTTTATAATGTATAATCAATTTATTTTTCAAGACAGGAGATTTACATAAAACATATGGCGAAATCCGCAAAGGCAAAGGTTCTCATAGTTGACGACGAGAAGAGTATTCTCGAGACCCTGACCGGCATCATTGAGGACGAAGGGCATGAAGTTATCACCGCTTCATCAGGAGAAAAAGCGCTGACGCTTTTTTCCGAATCTTCTCCTGATATCATTCTTATGGATGTCTGGATGCCGGGCATGGACGGCATTGAAACTCTCAAGAGCATGAAGGAAAAAAACAGTGATGCCTGTGTAATAATGATTTCGGGACACAGCACCATTGATACTGCTGTTCACGCCATCAAACTCGGCGCTTACGATTTTATGGAAAAACCTTTAGCGCTTGAAAAGGTTACAATCCTCGTCAGCAGGGCGCTTGAAAAACAGAGACTCGAAAAAGAAAATATTGCATTAAAAACCAGCATATCCCTGCAATGGGAAATCGTTGGAGCAAACCCCGGCATTATATCTTTAAAAGATAAGATACAAAAAGCAGCAATCTCTCAGGGCCGGGTCATTATATTCGGAGAAAGCGGTACAGGCAAGGAACTTGTTGCGCGTGCACTGCATAATGCAAGCGACAGAAAGGACAAGAATTTTATTGAAGTAAACTGTGCGGCAATCCCGCACGAGCTGATCGAAAGTGAACTGTTCGGTCATGAGAAAGGGTCCTTCACCGGGGCCTTTGAATCCAAAAAAGGTAAATTTGAACTTGCAGACGAAGGGACCCTCTTCCTTGATGAAATCGGAGATATGTCATTAGCCACACAGGCCAAGCTGCTCAGGGTCCTTGAAACACAGGAGTTCCAGAGGGTCGGTGGAAGTAAAAAAATAAAAGTCGACGTAAGGATAATTGCCGCCACAAACAAAAACCTCGAAGACGAGATAAAAAAAATGAACTTCCGGGAAGACCTTTTCTTCAGACTTAATGTTATTCCAATATATGTTCCCTCTCTCAGGGAGAGAAAAGACGACATCCCGCTTCTTGTAGAATATTTCCTTAACATTTTTGCTCAACAATACGGACAAAAAATCAAGAAGATAAGCAAGGCAACATTAGAGGCCTTAATAAGCTATGACTGGCCCGGCAATGTAAGAGAACTGAAGAATACTATCGAGCGGTTTGTAATTATGAACCCATCTGACGTCATTGACATAAAAGAAATCCCTTCATTCAAAGGGGGTAAATCTGATTATTCCTCATTCAAAACATTGAGAGAAGCACGGGAACAGTTTGAGAAGGATTTTATCATTAAAAGGCTTCAGGAAAACAACTTTAACGTATCAAAGACTGCCGAAGAACTGGAGATCGAAAGAAGCAACCTTCACAGAAAGATGAAGTCCCTGGGAATAGAGACGCCCTGATCTTACTCTCCGGACTGTTCCCGCGGCGCCCTTCGCGGAACCGGTCTTCGCGTTGGCTGTCGTTGGACCGGAGGCGGAGGCGTCTGAGGCTGAATTTTCTGTTGTTGAGGCGGCATCTGGGGCTGAGTTTGCTGTGGCGGCTGCGGCATCACCATAGGTTTAACCGGCGGCAAACCTTTCTTTTCATCTCTCAATCTCACTTCGGATTTTTCGCCATTCCATGACAGAACAACTTTGTCTTCAAGTATGTCCGATACTACATAGCCCCCTATCGATTCATTTAGACGGTACATATGTGTCAATTTTGTATTGGGATCTTCGAGAATCGCTGTTTTTTCGCTGCCGACAATAATTGTTCCAAAAAGCCTTGGCGGGATCTTTGGCGCTTCCTGCTGTTTTACTTCCTCTTTGTAAGGCGTTCTTGAAGGCCTGAACAAGTCCATATTTGAAATTACCTGAAAACGTGTTGCATCAGAAGCCATATCCTCGCTCCTGACCTGAGCCGTCTCTTTCTGAATCTGTTTTACAGCCATTTCTGAGGGGATCTCAAAGGTGTGTGAATACACCTTGTGAAATTTAGACCAGAGAAACCCGAGGATCACAAGAAGTATGAGATTGATGAGAAAATAGTTACGTATCATTTTTCCTCTCTTTGTTCACTTCTTTACTCTCCTTTTCCGCCTCAGCAGGCTTTTTGATAAAACCTGTCACTACCAGACTTGCATAAATATCCACTGGGTTGCCAACATTGACAACCCTTATCTTGATCTCAGAAACAGTAAGCAGAAAGGGAGCTGTTCTGACCTTGTACAGAAGTTCTTTAAGTCTCTCGGTGGTTGTGGTAAAACCTATCTCTACAGGAACGGCGACATAATAATGAACATCATACGGATTAATTGTTCGTTCCATCGTTATATTAAACCCCGATGAGGTTGCCGCATCCCTCAGTATATCTGAAAGCGCTGCCGCTGCAATAGGAGGCTTATCACCCTGAAAAACAGCCATTTCCTGTTTTTCGAGTTCCTGCTTAAATTCATTTAACTTATTCTCAAAGGCGTCTTTTTCGGATATTCTTCTCAACTGCTTCTCAAGCATAATACTTCTGGCTTCAGTAAAGTCTTCAGACCGTTTTCTATAATCAGCATGCCATGAATATGCCTGAAACAGGATAATAGCAATAACAGCAATCCCTCCGATAATCAGAACTTTCTTTTCCCTCTCATTAACTTTAAACGGCAAATTCATATCGCTTCCTCACTTCTTCACTTCTTTCTTAAGCTTTTGCCTTTTACTCTAACTTCATCCTTCTGTACTTTGTCTTCTGCCTTTACCTCATCCTCCTGCCCGATGTCTTCTGCTTTAACTTCATCAACTTTCTCTGCCGGAACAACCACCTCTGCTCTCAGTTTAAACTGCTCTTTATCACCTGTTTTTTTAACAGGGCCTGCAAACGTTACTTTCTCAAAATATGGGGAGGCTTCCAGGATAGGGATGAGCGCCGAAGATGAAGACGCATAGCCGCTCAGTGCCAGCTCCCCCACACCCGCCTTTTTATCTTTAATGTCAAAGGTCTTATATTCGAGATTTGTTATCCAGGCCTCCTTTGGTAATAACCCCGCAAGCTCCGCAAGTATCTCGAGCGTTGTCTCATTACTTTTCAATTTATGCAATAAGTCAATTTGGTTCTTCAGCCCGTTGATATCAGAAGAAAGTTTTTCAACAGCAGCTATCATGGGCATATTATTTTTAAGTTCCATTTCAATGTTTGCCAGATATTTCTTTTTCTTTAAAGCCTCTGTCGTAAAAATTCCGACAATAAAAACAAGTATCAAAACAAGAAATATCCTTGTACTCAACGGCAATAATTTTCTCGTTTCATAATCCATCCTGTGAGGGAGCAGGTTGACAGTATATGTTGCCACTCCAAGTCCGGCAAAACAAGCGCCGACAGAAGAAGATAGCATATTTATATCTGTTTTATTGATCTTACTTGAAAAATCAGAGACCTTATCAAGCGATATAACGTTTATTCCAAGTTTATCCTTCAGGTCCTTTGCGATATCGTCAGCAGAAGATATATCCCCCGTCAGTATTAATGTATTAAAGCGGTCTAAAGAGAATCTTGAACACAGTTCAGTGAGGTATTCAAAGATTTCATTCACAAATGCCTGCATTGTTTGAAAAGAAAAGAGCCTCTGATGGATACAGATACCGTCTTTTATTACCGATAAACTTGCATGCAGTTTGTCAAAGTAAAGACAAACATTTGTTATCCCTTTTTTCCCTATAATTTTCGATCTGCGGACAATACCTACTATTTCCTGTAAACCGCCCGCTGAAACACCGCTCAACTCTATCGTATTTAAAACTGCAAAAGATGAAGTGATAACAGCATCAGGTCTCAGGGAAAGTTTTTCAAGGTATTCTTTTACATAGTCCATTTTCCCCTTATAAACAGCTACAAATACAACCGAATATGTTGCGCCTTTTGCATCAAGCACAAGAAAATCAACAGACACTTCCTCAATATTGAAAGGGATATGACGCTCTATTTCAAAGCGCATTAAATTTGAAAGAGCCTCTTTGCCTTTACTCTTTACTGACGGTATTTCAATAAATTTGGTGATAGCCCATTTGTCAGGTATACTCACAAATATTTTATCCGGAGCTGTGCCCTTCCTGCTTATGTATTCACGTATCTCGGCAAAAACACTGTCATCGTTCCTCAGGGGGAACGTGGATGAAGAAAGCAGACTTATCCCTGACATATTATTTCTCAAATATGATATGACAAGGGTGTCTTCTTTAAACTCAATACCTATAAATGTTCCGAAAAGTTTACCCAATGATGTTGTCATTCCAGTAAATAATCTCCATTTCATTATCCTGTTTCTGAACTACCGCTTTTACCGTTCTCTTAATTGTACCGTCTGAATTCTTTCCGGTAGATACGATACTGAAAAATTCGGAATTGCCTCCGGAGGCTTGGCCTGATTCCCTCAAGATAACGGTATTCTCTGCCTCGACCGGTCCAACAACTGCTTCGAGTACAGCCTTTGAAGCAGTCCATTTGTTTATAGTGCCGGAACCATACACTGTGAAATATTTGCCAACACCGTCGATCGCCTCTTCCTTATCATTTGCCTTGGTACCATAAAAAATTCCCGGGGTGACGCCCTTAACAAGCAGCAGTTCTTCCGGTATATCAAAGGGGCCGTCTTTACAGCTGTAAGGCCTGTCAAGAGACTCATAATAATCATCTTCTGCGCCATTCAGCATATGAAGGTCATCTGTGTCCCTCCAGTCAAAAATGGAATCAACTATTGTATCAATCTCTTCGCTCTTAACGCCAGCATTCATAAAAATATACCTCAATTGTTCCATTGAAGATATGTTAAGGTTCATCTTGCCATTTTCATCAGTTATTGTATACTCGAAATTCCCTTTACCAAGGTCGCCTTTTCTTTCAGGCGCTTCTTCGTCCGGATCAATGATCAGAACGTCATTCGCGTCAACATACATTTTTGAAATGTCTTTAGCATTAAGGAGTTCAGCCTTTGCCTGTTCAACGCCTGCCAAAGCCAACTGGTATGCCTCCTCTTCCTCCATGAAGTTCCTTGTAATGTTGATCTCCGTCCTCATAGAATACGAAAATTCTCCGACAATCGCTATAAGTACCACTATGACCCAGATCACAAGTACAAGCGCTACCCCTCCGCTCCGGTCTGTAAAAGGGCGGCTGAAGACCACTCTGCAGAGACTAAAGAGATCAGCCTGACAATTATTATATGTCTTCATCCTTTTCTCCATATTCAACTGCCTGGATTTTAATAACAAACGGCTGAAAATGAGATAAATTAATCCTTACGGAGCCCGGAACATCTTCTTCATCATCCCATGAATCCGCCCATTCATCGTCATCCGGCGCAAGATATGAAAATTGGAAATTATCTATATTAGTATCTACTATTTCTTCTTTATTTTTATCTTTAATATGTTCTTCGAATTTTTTATCAGGCAGCAGGCCTTCTTTATATAAAAGAACGCCTTCCCTGAAAATATACTGTACCCATTTTAATCCTCCGTATGATGAATCTGTGAGCGTCGTAACAAATGTGATGGAATCAGGTTCTCCCTTGAATGCCACAACATCTTCATCCTTATCTTCTATCTTTATTCTGTAAGGATATAATGACTTCAGCTGCTGCGACAATAAACTTGACAAAACCCGCAGCTGCTGGGCCTCCCCGGTCTCTTTTTCCCCTTTCTCCCAGGCCTGAATCCCAAGGCGAAAAGCGCTGCCTATTATAACGGTTATAAGGCTCAAAATAGTTATAGATATGATTACCTCAATAAGGGTAAACCCGTCCCTTCGGAAATTTGAAATTTGAAATTTGAAATTTGAAATTCTCATTTTCTCAGCTCTATAGCTCTTCTTCATCCTGAGTCCCAACCGCCTTCAATCCGACAAGTTCTAATGTCTTTGAATTTTTCATGACGTCCGGCCACATTATTCTTACTTTTATTTTCATCAGCTTGTAAGGATCATCCTTAAGTTCCCTGTAAGATTCGATCTCTGTTTCCCATTTAAACCCGTCATCAAAAACTCCGCTATCCTGAACAGGGTCTTCTGTTTTCTCAGCCATTTTCTCTTTGGCGTGAATGACAGCCCTTGAATAGTCACATGAGGTCCTTGCAGCCCTAAGTCCTCCGGCAAATAACTGCATGATCAAAACAAGGCTTATGCCTAAAATTGCCATTGCTATTATTACCTCAATAAGGGTGAACCCGTCCCTTCGGGAATTTGAAATTTGAAATTTGAAATTTGAAATTTTCATTTTCTCAGCTCTCGCCCTGTTTTACTTCAACTTTACCGGTTATACGGTTAACATGTACAAAATAAACTTTTTCCTTCCGGTTGCTCACCTCAACAACACCACCCGTTGAATTCCCTATAGGAAAAAATTCAATAAATGAAGAATCGGCGTCTCTCCCTGTTAAAACAATCTGCACTTCATCCGGGATTGATCTATTTAATACCTGCACGAATTTTTCTTCACTATCCGTACCTGTATTCTCGGTATACAGCTTTAACATCCCTTCACTACTGTCGATAAAAAAACAGTACATCCTTTTTTCAGAAACCGCCTGACTTCTTGCATATCTGAGAACTGCTGAAACTTCCCTGGCAAACGTCTTTAATTGGTGGTTACCTGAACTTCTGTTGATAGCAATACCGACAATGCCTGCGGAAACCCCTATGATAAGGAGCACTATAATAAGTTCAATAAGGGTAAACCCCGTCTGTTTCAAATTTGTAATTTGTAATTTGTAATTTGAGATCTTCATCTACCTCATCGATTTCCAGCTTACAATATCTTCATTATCTCCTTCTCCGCCCTCCGTGTTGTCAGCGCCGTACGAATAAAGGTCATAATCGCCGTGCTTCCCCGGCGCTTCATAATGGTATGGATTATTCCATGGATCGGCGGGGATCTCGGTCTTCTTTAGATATGGTCCGTTCCAGCCTTCTGCGCCTGAGATCTGTGTAATTAAGGCTTCCAGTCCCTCAGCAGTTGTCGGGTAACGGCTGACGTCAAGATGGAACGAATCAAGCGCTGTTCCATAAAGCTCTATCTGGGCATTTGCCGCCTTTTTCTTGGCCTCGCCTATCCTGCCGAACATTCTCGGCACTACAAGCGCCGCTAAAAGACCGAGAATGATCATGACAACCATAAGTTCGATCAGTGTGAAACCGCCACGTCTATTTAAGATATCTTTTCTCTTTTTTTTCTTCATTACATCCTCCTTTTTGATTTTGTTTTCACTTGAACCCTCGAATCCTTGAATCCTCAAACCCTCTCCTTAAAACGGCAGTTCGTTAATACTGAATATCGCCGTAAGCATCGCTATGACAATAAACCCGACTATAATGCCCATTGTCAGTATCAAAGCCGGTTCAAGCAATGAGAGCATCCGTTTTATTGTAGTCCTCACCTCTAAATCAAAGCGGTCCGCGATCTTGATCAACATCTCGTCAAGCCTTCCGGTTTCCTCTCCAACAGTTACCATATGTATTGCGAGAGGCGGAAAAATACCGCTGCTTTTTAAAGGCTCGGAAAGTCCCTTACCCTTTCTTACGGATTCCCTTACAGAAGAAATTATTTCGGATATCTTTTCACTCCCCAAGGTGCCTTTCACTATTTGCAATGCATTTAATATCGGGACCCCGCTTCCAAGAAGAGTTCCAAAGGTCCTGGCGAATCGTGAAACAGCAGTCTCTTTAAATAGTTTTCCGAATAAAGGAAGCCTGAACTTCAAACCGTCCCATGTGCGCCTTCCTTCCTCACTGCTCAGATATTTCCTTACAATAGACACAAGCGCTGTAAAAAACAGTGCGATAACCCACCAGAATTTTACCAGCGTATTGCTGATCAGAAGCAGAATTACAGTCGGTAAAGGAAGATTACGCCCCATATCGGCAAATATCTTTGAGAACTGCGGCACCACAAAAGTCAACAGCACTATCACGGCAGTTCCGCCCACTATCACAAGTATAAAGGGATAAATAAGCGCCGACCTTACGTCTTCTTTAAGCCCCTCGGTATTCTCAAGATATGTTGCCATACGCGAAATCGTGCTCTCTAAAAACCCGCCCGCTTCGCCGGCTTTTATCATATTTACATAAAACAGTGGAAAGGCCGAAGGGTATCTCGATAACGCATCCGAGAAAGACTTGCCGCCTTTTACCTGTGAAAGAATATCGTTTATCATGTCCTTGAGTTTGTCTTTTTCCGACATTTCTGAAAGTATTGAGAGCGCCTTGTCAAGAGTAAAACCGGCTTCAAGGAGCACGCCGATCTGATATGTGACCAGCATTATGTCTTTCGTGGTGATCCTGTTCTTTACTGATGATAACAGGCGATTGATAAAATTCTCGCGTTTAACTACCCTGCTGACCTTTAAGGGGTAGTAACCCATATCCTGAATGCGGTCAATCGCCAAACGCTCACTTGTGACTGCAAGAGTGCCTGTAACTATCTTACCCTCATGTGTGGTCGCCTCATAATAAAATGTTTCCATATTCAAAAATCAAAGATTTAAAATTTAAAATTTCAAATTTTAAATTTTCAAACTCCTTCCTGTGAAACCCTCAAGACTTCTTCAATCGTGGTTACACCCTCTTTAACCTTCTGCCATCCGCATTCCCGCAAAATTTGCATGCCTTTAGATACCGCCCTCTGTCTGATCACATCTGAACTTACTTTATCGAGGATCAATTGCCTGATCTCTCCGTCAGCAATCATCAGTTCAAAAATGCCCGTTCTGCCGAGGTATCCCGTGGACCTGCATTCTTCACATCCAGCGCCATGGTACGTGGTGACGTCTTCATTGATCTCAATTTTATCGACATACTTCTGCTCAGGTTTGAACGGCTCCTTGCATTTTGGGCATATTACTCTCACGAGTCTCTGTGCCAGAACTCCGATTAAAGAGGACGATACAAGAAAACCCTCTATACCCATGTCAAGAAGCCTTGTTACCGCACCCGGGGCATCATTCGTATGGAGAGTGCTGAACACAAGATGCCCTGTAAGCGCTGAATGAATGGCTATATCGGCTGTCTCACGGTCCCTGATCTCGCCGATCATAATGACATCGGGGTCCTGGCGTACAATATGTCTGAGCCCGTTTGCAAATGTAAGCCCTATCTGGGGCTTTACATGTATCTGGTTTATACCATCTATCTGGTACTCTACAGGATCCTCGATGGTTATGATCTTCTTGTCAGAAGAATTGATGTTGTTCAATGATGCATAAAGGGTTGTTGTTTTACCGCTTCCGGTCGGGCCTGTGACAAGAAGCATACCGTAAGGGGTTGTGATGAGTTTTTTATATTTTCTTAGTATATCTTCCGGAAAACCAAGATATTCAAGAATGACAAGCGCTGTCCCCCTGTCAAGTATTCTCATGACGATACTTTCCCCGTAACTTGTTGGTATCGAAGAAACCCTGAGATCTATATCCCTGCCTGAAACCCTTAATTTTATCCTCCCGTCCTGGGGAAGTCTCCTTTCAGCGATATTAAGACGTGACATTATTTTTATCCTTGATATTACGGCAGCCTGTATCCGTTTCGGCAGGGATTCAATATCAGTCAGAGCGCCGTCTATCCTGTATCTTACTTTGACATTGTTCTCGAAAGGTTCTATATGTATATCGCTGGTCCTGCTCTCAACCGCGCGGGTGATAAGCATATTTACAAGTTTAACAATAGGCGCTTCAAACGCCATGTCTCTGAGATGATGCACATCCTCACTTAATTCAATCCCCTCTTCACCGGCTTCTTCCTCTCTCATTCCTTCCATAATGTTTGTCATCTGGACATTGCTGCCAAAAAACTGTTCGATTGCCTCCGCTATATCTTTTTCGCTGCTAAGGTATATTTCCAGAGACCTGTCAGTAAAACTTTGAAGCGCATCCAGAACATACTCGTTGAGCGGATCGGATATCGCGATCTTCAATGCAGTATCATTCATGCCAAGGGGGACGAATTTATATTGCTTCATAAATTTTATGGTTGGGTAAGAACCGGCTGGAACGACCTTAGGGAATTCCGAGAACTTCAGATATTTCAGACCGAACTGCAAACTGAGTGCGCTGAATAGATCTTCTTCCGATATAAAGCCAAGGTTTATCAGTAAATCTCCAAGACGGCTTGGATTGGTTTTATCCAGAGATGCCTGCTCTTTTAACGCTATATCAAGCTTTTCAGGACTTATCAGATTTTGATCCAGCAATATCTCACCTATCAAACCTGACTTTTCTATTTTTACTGCTTCCTGGTTCATTGGTTCCGGGATGGCTCTGTACTCTTTGAAGGAATTATCAATGCAGCAGGTTTCTTATCGGCTGATTCATTAAGTACTATCTCTTTTTCGCCAAGATATTTCTTTACCTCATTAAGTCTATCCAGAAATTCACCGGTAAGTTTTTCCCCCTCAGTTTTATTAACTACAACATGAGGAGTAATTATTATGACTAATTCTTTCTTTGTTGTCGTATCAATTTCATAGCGGAAAAGCCCGCCAAGTATAGGGATCGCACTTAAGAAAGGTATCCCCTGGTAACCCTTATCCTTGGTTTCTTCCATTATCCCGCCAATAATTATTCCCTGTTTATCCGGTACAACAATAGAAGTTTTAGTCTTTGTTGCAGCAAATGAAGGATATGAAAACCCTCCAACTGTCTGATCCGCATCTTTGGCAGATACCTCCTGTTCAATGTCGAGGACAACAGTTTTTTCTTCGCTGATTGTGGGTTTTATTTTCAGTTTAATGCCAACCGTTTTATACTGAATGCTCTGGGTCAAAGGTGTAGTGTCTGTAGAAGTATTATTATTAATGGTAGTGCTTGTTGCTGTCGGAATTTCTTTGCCGACTTCTATAGTTGCCTCTTCCTGATCCCTGACAAGAAGTCTCGGACTTGAGAGAATATTTACCTTCCCCCTGCTTGCAAACGCATTTATCAGGGCAGTAATATCATTAGGTCTGAACAAAACCATTGACAAACCTCCTGCAACCCCGTTATTTAAACCTGGCGCTGTTTCAATAAGCTTACCAAGGCTGTTTCGGATGAGCCCGTTAAACTTCCTGCCATCTATGTCAATATCACGAAGCACAGACCACTGGATTCCCATCTCGTCAGTACTGGAAAGAGTTACCTGAGCCACGATCGCCTCGATCAGCACCTCTCTCGGATATGTATCAATTTTTTTGATTGTCTCTACCATTTCCCTGTATATCCCGGGAGGCGCGAGGATGATGAGCGAGTTTGTCGGTTCAAAGGTTATGATCTCTATCCTGCTGCCGGTCCCTTCTTTTGCGCCTGAACTGCGAGCCGGCTGAACCTGTGGTGGAACCTGCGGCTGAGCCTGCGAAGACTGCGCCTTTTTTTGAGCATCCGCATGCTGCGTTGATATCTTCTTTGTACCGCCTCCGCCTTCTCCATAGAGAGAATTCAGTACATCTGCAACCTGCTCGGCTTTTACATTCTGGACAGGATAGATAAAAACATTCTGTCCGCTCACTACCTCCTCATCAAGTTTTTTCAGCCATCCCTCGACTGCCTCAAGGAGAGACGTGCTTGAAGAGAAAATTATAAGGCTGTTGATCCTCTCAAGAGGCACCACCGCTATGCCTTCTTTAGTCATATTTAACGTATTCAGCACCTCTGTCAACTCATTAGAAACAGTGGTTACATCAGAATATTTCGGTTTAAAGAACAGCATCCTTGTATTTTTGAAGGCATTAACATCAATTTCTTCCAGAATGCTTAAAAGACGTTTTATGCTTGACTGTGTATCATTGATTATTAGAAGATTGTTCCTCGGGTTCGGTATTATACTGCCAAACTGGGAAAGCAGGGGCGTAAGAACCGTAGTAATTTCGCTTACAGGGACATAATCCACCGTAACTATCTGTGTAACTATTCTGTCAATTGAAGGTATATTTTCAGCCTCGTTGCCCTTTTTGATCTCGAGCGGTTTTTGCTTTGCTGTAGCGCCCGGAACCACTTTGTAAAATTCTCCTGATCTCACAAGAGATACGCCATTAGCCTCAAGTACGGATTCAAAGACATTCATCACTTCACTTACAGGTATCTTCTTTGAGGAATGAATTGTTATCCTCGCATCCACTCCAGGACTTATAATGAAATTTTCTTTTGTGATCGAACCAACAGTGTTTATTACATCCCTCAGATCAGCATTGTCAAAATTAAGGATTATATAGTTTTCTTCCTTTGGTTTTGAAAGAAATGCCCTTATCTGTTCAGGCGTAGCATTGGCAGGGACCTGCGGAGAAGTGTTCACGGGAGCAGCCGGCTGTATATTTGCAGGAACATTTTGAGGACGGGGAGGCGGAACCTGTACCGGTACATTTGAAGGAGTATTGGATGTCTGCTCCGGATTTGGAAGTGTTGACCCTTCCTGGGCAAAAACATTATATGCAAATAAAAAAATGTAAAAACAAACAATGAGATTTCTTTTCATGTCCTCTTTCACATAGATTTGCTACATCTAAGTATATAACAAATTAGATGTAATATATCATATTGATTGTATATATTTCGAGGGTCGGAAAACTATGAAAGCTTTTCCTCTTTCCATCTTAGGGGAAATAACATCCTGAAGGTCGAGCCCCGGCCTGCTTTGCTCTCCAGAGTCACTTTGCCAAGATGCTCTGATACTATCTGCTTTACAAGTGACAAGCCCAATCCAAATCCTTTCTCCTTCGTAGTAAAAAAAGGCTTGAATATGTTTTCAATATCTTCTTCAGAAATCCCCGGCCCTGTGTCTGAAACGGCAAGAACAATTGTGTTCTCATCCCCGTAGGTCTCAACCATTATCCTGCCGCCGCCGGCTGTGGCATCAATTGCATTTCTCATAACATGGTAAACTGCAATCCTTAAAAGGTTCTTCTGCATATTGATCTTTAGATCTCCCCTGAAAATATTTACTACCATTTCAACACCTTTATTGGAAGCTTCTTTTTTTATTATGGAAACAACGCCTTCAACAACCTTGTTTAAATCATAATGCACAAATTGTGATTGCCTGTTTTTGAGCAGTGCTTCAAATTCCTTTACTATTGCATCGAGCCGTTCCGCCCCTTCAGCAATATATTTGAAGCTTTCTCTTAAATCTTCAGGTATGTCCTGTTTTGCAAGTATCTTTTTGCATCTGGCGCCTATCATGGCAGCAGGGTTCCTCACTTTGTCGGCCAAAATCAATGCCATCAGGCTCATGGTCCTTTCAGCGCCGATCGTCTCCAATTGCAGATTTAATTCCGTTAAATTTGCATTGATCGTATTTATCTTATACATCAGTCTTTCCCTTTCTTCTTCCGCCTGCTTCCTTTCAGTTATGTCCCTCTGGACAGAAACCCAATGCAGAAAAAAACCTTTTTCATCGGCAAAAGGAACAATATTGCATTCCACCCAGAATGCAGAGCCGTCTTTCCGGTAATTAACGAGTTCCACCCTCACAGGCTTACGCTGGATAAATGCCTCACGAATTTTATTCACCTCTTTCAGACTTGTATTGGGACCACGCAGCATCCTCAACGTCTTGCCGTAAGCATCCTCGAAAGTGTAACCTGTCATCCTTGTAAACGCCTCGTTAACATAAAGTATCTGCCTGCCTGGTGATTCACCGGGCTCTGCCTCCAGAATAATAATAGCGTCATTGGCATTGGCAATTGCGGATTCAACCAGACGCAGCCTTTCTTCAGCCTTTTTGCGTGCTATTGCCTTTTCAATAGTGACCTGCAGGACTTTAAGATAATTGCCGGCCCCATCTTTGATCAGGTAGTCATACGCGCCCGCCTTCATCGCATTAACGGCAACTTCCAGATCGCTGTCCCCGGAGATAACAACAACCGGGATATCATTGGCCAAACTCAAAATATTGAATGCGGTTCCATCGCCAAGCAGATAATCTGTAATCGCAATATCAAATTTATCAGATCCCAGAATTTGCTTTGCTTCTGATACAGACCCTGCAATTGTATAATCATATCCCGGATCATTATGCTCAGCCATGCCCTTTAACGATAGGCCGGTATTGCGATCCTCGATCAATAAAATCCGGTTTCGTTTTTTCATCATATTTTTTCTCTTGCTGCCTTTCAGCTTTTCCTTTCCACACACCAAATCATTGCAGCCTTTTTCACAACAAATCAAGATAATTATACTTTAATAACTATACTTCGACAATAATCAGAGATTCCCTTCAGGTCTTTTCAAATAGCCTTAGAATTTTTACTCCTTCAGTAAAAAACAGGTTAACAGAATATTATTACTTAGTTGACTTGCCATCGACAGACACCTTAAACTTAAATTATTACATGTTGCAATACAAAGCAATGATAATATTCTCCAGAAAATCTTTATTGATAACCCTGCATATGTATTTTTCTATTTCTATTTTGATAGTTATGTAAATTTATTATTATTATGAAAAATAATAATTGTGATACCATCGCTTCAGGAAAACCGTTCAATGATGCTTTCGATCTTATATAAAAAGATCTTTGAGGAAAAATGGCCTTCGGAACTCGGTGGAGTTTTATTGGCATTGCTGAATATACTGTTGTTCCTGCATTCAGGACCTATTGCGACAACAAACGCGGTTATTGCTGACTGGGGAAGATGGATATACAATGTTGCATTGCTGAACCTGCAGTCGCCGGTGCATTTTTTGCAAACTTCAAGATATTTTCCGCAAAGTATTATGTATATCGGGCTGATGTTGGGTGTTTTTTTGTCAGCGCTTTTTGCGAAACAGTTCAGTCTCAAAAGGGAAAAAATAGGCGGCTATATTCAGGGTTTTATCGGCGGGGCCTTGATGGGAATCGGCAGTTTCTTGGCCGGCGCCTGCATACTGGGCGGCTTATTTTCAGATATTATGGGGTTATCCTTAAGCGGCTTTGTTATGATGGCAGGGTTGCTGACCGGTGCTTACATTGGTGGAAAATTTGTGATGTGGCAGATAAACAGGCAGGCTGATAATTTATTCCGCCCGGATTCCCGTCAGATAACGACGGCCTCAAAAGATCCTGTCGTCAAAAAAAACTGGAGAGGTATACAACCCAAAATTGCAATAGTAGGGGCGCTTCTTATGTTAGCAATTGTTTCTGTTGATAAACTTACCGGAACAGGATTTCCCTCCGCAGCGTTGCTGTCAGGTATCCTCTTCGGGATTGTTTTTCAGAGATCCGCATTTTGCTTCGCCGCTGCCTTCAGGGAAATCTTTATCACAAAGACAACTCGCATGATGAGGAGTCTTACTATAAGCCTTATAATCGGAGCTGCTGGTTTTTCGATTATCATGGCTGCCGGACTTAGACCAGCAGAAGTATATGTCTTTCATACAAGCGGACGTTTCCTCTTTGGCAGTTTGATCTTTGGATTCGGCATGACCATCACCGGCGGCTGAATAAGCGGGATACTTTGGCGGTCTGCCGAAGGATATATAAGACACTGGTTTGCGTTGCTCGGTGCTATGCTTGTAGTTGGTTTAAGATCGCCACTTAACTCATTGCTGAAAGATACATGGGTTTATAAAAATTTTGAAGTGTTACCATATGAATTTGGCTTGGGAAGCGCCTTAATAACTATAATGACTATCCTGATTTCCATCTTAATAGCTCTTAAATGGATGAACAACAGGGTAGCAGCCAACTAATAAAGTTTATTTTGACCCCCTGCAATTACTGCTGTCGCAGGGATAGTAGACAGAAAAAGCCTGCTTCATTTTCTCAACAGCTTCCTTCTGTGTTTTACCCTTTGCCATAAAACCCGGCATCTTGTCGCTTGTAACAATCCATTCTCCCATATCATCCTGATATACTGTCAGTTCTTTCATTTTCTTGAATTGTTAAGCTCTTTCCTTTCATCCCTGATCGTAGCTGCAATCTTTGCAAGCATAGCCTCTGACATGTCCTTCATATTATGTTTAACCGCTCCGTGTTTGGCAATTTTCCTGAGAAGCTCCTCCCTTGTATCTGCTCTTCCTTTCCAATTGCATACACCTCCAAAGTCCTTACAATTAAACACCTTTGCCATACAACTCCTCCTTTCTGTCTGTTCCTTCATCAGTATTTCAGCCGAAAAACAATGCATTATTACCACTGAGTCACTGAGAAATGAACAATGATGAATGAGTAATGAGCAATCAAGGGAATATCTACCTTAATTACTCATTGTTAATTATTAATCAATACTTCTGTGCCTCTATGTCTCTGCGTTTTTATATATAACAAGTATACCAAAAGTTCAACAAATGTCAATAAATAGTAACGAGTAATGGTCATCCCTCAGTTACGGGTGGATTGGATGATTCCCCTCTTTGAAAAAGACCAACAGTAGGTGCCTTAAGCAGGGGTTAGGGGAGATTTTATAGAATGAATTGAAAAATCCCCCCTCACCCCCCTTTTCCAAAGGGGGGGATAATACCCCCCATAACTGAGGGATGACGAGTAATGATTGAGAAGTCACGAGAATAAAAAAAGATCCGGGTTTGTTGTAAGCCTGAGTATAACGAAGCTGCCTGCTTTTACTAAAGAGATCTAATAAATTCCTTATATTTCAAGGGTGGGTCGATAATCTCCATACCCATGCTGAAAGATGTGCCGTAAGGGGAAGTTTTTGTCTGAAACCACTTTACTTCACAATCCATATTCAACGCTTTTCCTGACGGAAGTTTGCACTTCAGCTTCAGCTTAGAATGATTACTAAACCCTACATCCTTATTTGAAGTTGCGGTTACCATATAACAACCGTCTTCGGAAAGATTCATTATAATCCCGGCATAAGTTATGTTGCCTGTTGTAATCTCAGCGTCAAGATTGTCAATTATCCTTTTGTTTTGTCTTTTTTCCATAAGCTGTACCCTAAATCATGGTGGAGGCGCCGGGAATCGAACCCGGGTCCGAAAGTACTGCATCCAAGCGTCTACATGTTTATCTTACTTATTTTTTAATCTCAGGACCAGAAATGCCGGTAAGAAGGCCCCGCTGACCCCTATTCCTTTATGTCTTTTCTAAAGAACAAGGAAGCTCTCTTTAGAGCAGCCTGCTTATCGACGCTCCTTCTGAGCCACAGGCATTCTCAGGGAAGCGTGCCGCTTTATTTAAGCAGCAAGTGCCAAATTGGTGTTGGCGATTATATTTTTTCTGCCTTTTAACGTGGTGACAGAGCCACGACATGCAGCTTAGACCTCGTATCTCCCGTCGAGACCTTTCGCCCCCTTTAATTAAAGTATAACATATCAAGCTCATAAAATTGACAAACTCATTATATTCAGTTATGGTTTTTAATAGTGAATAATGAGTAATTGATGAATAGATTTTCTCCTTAATTGATAATTATTCATGGCTAATTATTAATTGAAAATATGATTCCTTTTAAGGACGACAACCCTGCAAGTATTTTCCCTTTTATAACAATTGCAATAATTGTTTTGAATACTATTGTTCTTTTATTGCAAATAACTTCTCCTTACGGTCAGCAAAAAATAGCATTTTCATACGGTGCGATACCAGACTTACTTTTAACGCTTAAAGTCTATCAGCCAATTCACCCCATCCTTACCGTCTTTACTTCAATGTTTATGCACGGCGGCATTCTTCATCTTGGCGGCAATATGCTTTATCTCTGGATATTTGGGAATAATATCGAGGATAGATTGGGCCATTTCAGATTCTTAATATTCTATATCGTCTGTGGTGTTATAGCAGCTTATTCCCATGCACTTGAAGAACCTGCATCGCAGACACCGATGATCGGGGCCAGTGGAGCTGTTGCAGGCATTCTGGGTGCATATCTGCTCCTTTTCCCACATGCCAAAATACATACCCTTGTTTTTTTGGGCTTCTTTGTTAATGTTATCAGGCTGCCTGCCTTGCTCGTAATTGGTTTCTGGATCGTCATTCAATTTGTAAATGGTATAATAAGTAAAGGCTTTGCCGGCCAGGGAGGTGTTGCATGGTTCGCACATATAGGAGGATTTATTGCCGGCTTTTTGTTAATTAAGCTGTTTTTGTATTCAAAGAAAGATAGTTAGAGACTTGCGGGAATGACACGTTTTTGAACATTCGCGACATTTAGAAACAGCTTGTAAATCATTTGGTCAAGTTCACTATTTATGATAATAAGCAATTTTTTAAGAAATACTAAGTTATCAGGCAATATTTGCTATTATTTCCTGAAATTAGCCGTTTTCTACTGTTTTGAGGCCTTGTTTTAGCAATTTGATTAATATTATATTAGCACTCACCACGTTAGAGTGCTAATTTTTTTGTAGCAGATTCTAAAACCCAAAAACCATTAATTAATGAAAGGAGATTTGACTATGAAATTCAAACCGCTGAAAGACAGATTATTAGTAAAATATTCTGATGAGCCCGAGAAAAGTTCCGGAGGGCTTTACATCCCGGACAGCGCAAAGGAAAAACCCCAGAAAGGAGAAGTAATCGCAGCAGGCCCCGGCAGAATAACCGATGACGGCAAACTGCAAAAAATAGATATTAAAGTTGGTGATGTCGTCCTGTTCGAAAAATATTCCGGTTCCAAGATACAACTCGATGACAACGAATACCTGATAATCAAAGAAGACGATGTACTTGGGATAGTTGAGAAATAAATTTTACCTGTTTAAATAAATTAAGGAGGATCAAATGGCAAAACAATTACTTTTTGATGAAGATGCAAGGAAAAAAATACTTAGAGGTGTAACAACATTGAGTGACGCTGTAAAGTCAACTCTGGGACCAAAGGGAAGAAATGCAATTCTCGATAAAAAATTCGGGGCCCCCACAATTACTAAAGATGGCGTAACAGTAGCCAAGGAAATTGAGCTTAAGGACCCTTATGAAAATATGGGAGCGCAGCTCGTAAGAGAGGTCGCAAGTAAAACGTCTGATGTGGCAGGCGACGGCACAACTACCGCCACAGTGCTCGCATATGCTATTTATAAAGAGGGCATGAAACATGCGGCTGCAGGCGCAAATACCATGGAGATCAAGAGAGGGATAGAAAAAGCCGTCGAAGCTGTTGTTGGAGAATTAAAGAAAAACAGCAAACCCATCCAGGATAAAAAAGAGATCGCGCAGGTCGGAACAATCTCTGCAAACAATGACTCTGAAATCGGCAATTTAATTGCAGATGCAATGGATAAGGTCGGCAAAGACGGAGTTATTACTGTTGAAGAGGCAAAAAGCATGCAGACAACTCTTGAAGTTGTGGAAGGAATGCAGTTTGACAGAGGTTATATCTCGCCTTATTTCGTAACCGATCCTGAGAGGATGGAGTGTTCACTTGAAGATGTGCTGATCCTGATCCATGAGAAAAAGATCAGTTCCATGAAAGACCTGCTTCCAATCCTGGAGCAGACCGCAAAGATGGGCAAGCCTCTTGTAATTATCGCTGAAGAAGTTGAAGGTGAAGCGCTTGCAACACTCGTTGTGAACAAGCTTCGCGGGACCCTTCAGGTATGCGCTGTAAAGGCTCCGGGCTTTGGCGACAGAAGAAAGGCTATGCTTGAAGACCTCGCAATTCTTACAGGCGGGACCTTGATAGCGGAGGACCTCGGCATAAAGCTTGAGAACATAAAAATTACCGATCTCGGAAAGGCAAAAAAGATCACGATTGACAAAGAAAATACAACTATCGTTGAGGGCGCCGGCGACCACAACAAAATTCAGGGCCGTGTCAAACAGATAAAAGCACAGATCGATGAGACCACTTCCGACTATGACAGGGAAAAGCTCCAGGAGCGTCTTGCAAAAATTGTAGGCGGAGTTGCTGTGATCAATGTTGGCGCTGCAACCGAAACTGAAATGAAGGAGAAGAAGGCAAGGGTTGAAGATGCACTGCATGCAACAAGGGCTGCCGTTGAAGAAGGCATAGTCCCTGGGGGCGGCGTTGCTCTGTTACGTGCCATTCCGATTCTGGATAATATAAAAACTGATGACGCGGACCAGAGGGTCGGCGTGGACATAATCAAAAGAGCGCTCGAAGAGCCGATCAGGCAGATTGTAGGCAATGCCGGACTCGAGGGTTCCGTCATAGTTGAAAAAGTAAAAAACAATGACAATAAGAACTTCGGGTTCGATGCTAACGCAGAACAATATGTTGACATGATGAAAGCCGGGATCATCGATCCTACTAAGGTTACAAGATTTGCACTTCAGAACGCAGCTTCTGTTGCGGCGTTGATGCTGACTACAAGCGTAATGATAGCCGACATTCCAGAAGAATCAAAAGGACCGGAAATGCCGGGTGGAATGGGTGGAATGGGCGGAATGGGCGGGATGTACTAAAAGCAGGAAGACAGTATTAGCTCATATTTTTAAAAGGGTGAGGTCAATTCCGAGGTTAAACTAAAGTTAGTTGAAAATAATAAGTGGCTCCCCCGTGGGGTATAATCCACGGAACGGAAAACAAAAAAGAAAGGAGCCACTAATGAAG
>JAGVGM010000344.1 GCA_020057065.1 Thermodesulfovibrionia bacterium | reverse complement strand
CTTCATTAGTGGCTCCTTTCTTTTTTGTTTTCCGTTCCGTGGATTATACCCCACGGGGGAGCCACTTATTATTTTCAACTAACTTTAGTTTAACCTCGGTTTTCGCTTTGTTATAAAAATTGCCGTTGTTCTTATTCCGGCATGGATAATTTTGTCTATAGTGAAAAAAATATTGTCTTAGCGTGCATTGTGCGCTTGTGCAAATTCTAAAAAGGGGGTAACAAAAATGGATTATTCTGCGATTGCTGCTGCGATTACATCCGAGGTAACTGGTGCGCTTCCTGACTTTGCTGGCTTGATGGCCATAGTCATTGGCGTGCCCCTTGCTTGGAAGCTCGTTAAGAGAGTTGTAAGGTAAGCACAAACATCCCGGGGGGTGTAAAAACCTTCCCGGGAATAATTTTGAGGGGTACTGTGGTATTAGTGATGTTAAAAAAATTCAACAGAGGCAATTTTATGAGGTCATTTTTTCCAGTAATCGTATTTTTGATCATTCTAACAGGAAATGCAGATCAGGGACATGCGGAGTGTGCAGATATGCTCAATACTGAATTTCAGACTAACATCATGCAGAAAGTGGATAATATCTCCGGCGCAATATCCTCTGCATTTCCTTTTTCTCTTATTCTGTTTGCTAAAGATATATTAACTGATCTGGCGGGTGTTACTGCTGAATCATTTACGTCTGCTGAAATATCTTTGTTTGGTATAACAATAACTCCCCTGAGTGTGCTTGATAATTCAGGTTTTGACATATTTATGCAATTCCTGCGGGTTGCTACTCTTGTAATAGTTATCTTTTCAGTGGTCAAGCACGTATTGGAGAATATTTTATGAAGAGAAGATTGAGTCTGTTGATTCTCATGTTAGTTATGATGTTTACTTTGACTGGTTGCACTGATACCGTCAATGATGCGTGGGCGTGGATATCAGAACTGCTGACAACATTTATTAATGAGATCTCTTGTTACCTCTATCAGATATTTATTTATGTGGCCGGGCTGTTTCTTTCTCTCTTCACACCTATTGCTGTGTCCCTAATAGGTCTGTTGCCTATATATACTCCCTCACCTGTGTCTTTGTCCTCTTACACTTTCATGTCGTACGCCGCATATGTTCTGCCGATATCTGAAGCGGCGACACTTGTTGAGTATCTTCTACTGTTCTACACGTCTTATTTCGGTTTGCGCTTCATCCTACGCTGGCTTAAGGTCGTGAAGTGATTGCGTATATTTCTGTAGTAATTTTTTATCTGCTCTTAATCCTTTTTCGATGGTTAACGATATGACGTTAAGGAATTGTCTCATTTTTATTTGTTCCTTCTTCATAGTTTTTTTCGTTGTGCTTTTTGGTTACGGTTTTTCATTTGTGCATGATAAATGTGAAACTGTGTTTGTTTATCATTCTGAGGGTCCAGTTTATTACGGCTGTGAAGATTATCCCGGATGGACTTCGATTTGTACTCCTTCTTTTAATTCTGCTGATAATACTTGTGTTGTTACTTGTTCTCGAGGCGTGTATCTTCCTCTTGCTGGCGTTGATGCTCATGGTAATTTTTTAAATTATACAAGATATGAGGGGCCTTCGTTTGGTGACGATTGCGCTTCAACCTGTGATGATTACGAATATCATAATTCTTATGCTTGTGGTTACTCTTATGAGGGTGGCTATGGTTCTATGTGCTGCACAATGGGTCAAGCTCCAGGTGATCCTCTTCCGGATTGTCCTTCTGGGCAGGCTTATTATAATGGTGCAAGTGTATGTTCTTGTCCTCCTGATTCTGAATATGAGTGTACTTTTATAAATTCAGTAGCGGGTAAAGTTTTAAAAGAATACAATGCTTCTGATTGTTCTTGTCATTGTTTGAATGATACAGTCACTGATATTTGGCTTGATCAAGATTGTGAAAATGATGTTGGTGGTTATTGTTGGAAAGCATCATTTTATAATTATGATACTGAAACAGGTTACAATGGGTCATTCAATCCTGAGTATGGTAAGCTCTGGTGGTATAATCCTCCTGAGGGTGAGGGCTGTCCTCCGAATTGTCCTACTGATTACCAGTATATTATAAAGCCTCCCTATGTGCTGCACACAAAAAGAACTCCTAATATTTGGGATATTCTTGTCCCTCCTGTTTATGCTCAACTTGAATATGAATTGATTTTTTCTTGGGAAGATTATGCGCAATGGGATTATGACCTTATTCAGGATATCAGTTCTGGTCTTGGTGGCTGCGGTCATTGGTCGAATATTGGTGTTACTCATGTTGATAGTTCATATTTATACGAGTTTCATTTCTGGTCTGGTTGTAATCTGATCTATACTACAAAAACGATCATGCCTTATTGTCTTGGCGGTTGTGGCGGTGATTGGGATAACAGCAAGATTAATCAAATCCATGATGCTCTTTACGAAACATTCCCTTTTTCATTATTCAATTATGCGCAAGATTTTTTAAGTCAACTTGAAGGTCTGAGTGCTCCTGCAATTCTTACAGTTCCGCTTCCGTTTTACGGTGATGTTGAGTTCCCGGCTCCTGATCTGACATGGTTTCGGGTTGGTCTGTTTGTCTTACTGGTCTTCCTGATCGTTGTCAAACTTCTAAAGTTTTTATTATGAACCATATAAAGGAGGTGCTTATGAAATTAGTGTTGTCAGTGACTATTGCTCGTATTGTCACCAGTTGTGAGGGGTGCTATGAAAAGGTAAGTGTAGGTGAACCTATTTATAAAATGGCTGACGAAAAGAGAATATGTCAAATGTGTTATGAAGAAAGGGGGTGCTGATGGTAACACACGTGGTCGGTCGGCTCGGAAGCGGTAAAACGATGTGGGCTGTACAGAAAATAACAGAACTCCTCATGTCTTCCGAGATAGATATATACACAAATATAAAATTTCGTGATTACTGGGATTACAGTCTTGCGTCTCATAAGCTCGGTGGTCTTGGCTCGTTCATAAAATTTTTATTGTCTCCGTTCTATAGTCGTTATGCCTTTAAAAAGTTTCTTGCCGGCAGTTATGTTAATCGTTATCATTATTTCTCTGATATATCGTCTGCGGTAGAACGGTGCATGACTCTCCCCGAGGCTAAAGAAGGTACACGTTTATTTGTGTGGGATGAAATTCATCTTGATCTAAATTCTCGTTCATGGAAGTCAACGTCAATGGACATGATCAAGTTTTTTTCGATGTCTCGTAAACTCGGCTTTGATGTTGTCATTGTCTCTCAACTCCGGGGTGCTGTAGACAGGCAAATGCGTGACCTTGCGGATATTTCTTTTGAGCTTAAAAACATGAAGCACTTTCGCCCTTTTGGTCTGCCGATTTTCCCCGAGGTCGGCTTACTCGTTAAAAGATGGGCGAACAAGGGGTTTGATGTCGCTGATAAAAGTATTATGGTAGGCGCAGGCGTTGTGCGTTACGGCTCTTACGTGGGTAAGGTATACAACACGATGCAATTATTAACTGAACGCATTGTAGAGCCTCCTAAGGCTTGGTATGGTACATCTGTTAGTGAGAAGTGCAGTTCTTGCGTATATCAGGACTTTTATATAATGCATCATGACTTTGTTTCTGAGTATGCCTCCGGCCCGGATAAAAGGGATAATCAAAAATTACCTATACGACGTATGATTAGCATTACGTCAAAAGAATAGTGCTTACTTTTTTTCTTAATGGGCTCTTAGACAGGTATGGAAAAAACTTTTAATCTTTAATTTATAGTCGTAATCCCCTGCTCCGGAACGGCGAAGCCGTCGGAGCTGGGGACTCTCTGGGGATTTAGTATATTATGTGGTATAAGTCAAACTATGATGAATGATATAGAAGACAGATATATAATTTTAAAGCATAAAGTCACAGGTGAAGAAATAATATTTAATGCGGATAAAGCCTCAAGAGATAGACTCGCAAAGGGTTTTCTCAACAAAGTGCGGGTTAAGCCGTACTTTTTAAAACATATTACCCTTACACAAAAGCACGAAAACTATCGTCCTAAGATACTTAATAACTTTTTTGCTAATATGCGTAAATATTACGGTGAAAGCGTCTATATCTGGACTGTTGAAGTTCAAGAAAAGCGTCTGGAAAAGTACGGTGAACACGTTTTGCACTGGCATATTATATATGCCTTTAATTATGACGTACAGTTTGGGCGTGATGATGTTCTCCGTATACAACGCTACTGGAAATACGGTAATGTTGACATCAGACCTGTACGCAAGCCAAGCATGCAGTATTTAATGAAGTACTTAACAAAAACACTTGAAGAATCATTTTCAAATGTTAGGCGTATTGGTTCAAGCCGGATCGAGGGTTATTGGCGTCAAGGATGGAAAACATTGATGACCGCCCTACTCTTTTTCGCAAGCGCTCAAATGTCGATGGATGACTTTTATTGGTATAAAGGCTCTGCTTATCTCTATGAGGATCATAGTTTTAAGCGTGGCCGATTGTATGTCTACGAGCGAAAAAAGGAATATGAGTATTGGGGTGAAAGATTTGGAGAGCCTTTTTAAGTAGTTTTCTGATTATATCCCTAAACGTGTAACGCTTGAAATAGCTGGCAGGGCCATGCCCACTTCAGTTGATTGATTCGTTAGGCACTTGTCTTTTCCATCTGCAAAAAAGATACTTCTGAAATACCTGCTTTTTCTTTCGCATGTTCAATGGTCATGCTTACAAGATTACCCTTTTCATCCAAATCGATGTAGAGGTTTTCTGATATTTCTTTTGTCTCAACAACATGCACATTTGAAAACTCAATCAACGCTGTATCTGTATCTGAAAAATACCTGATTTTCATTTTTCTACCTCCTTAAAATTTCTATCAAAGAAAGTGTTATGAACGGTTTCTCCGTCCTCTAAAAGGATCACTCTTAAGTATTTCCCGACATCTTCGATAAATTTCCATTTCCTTATCCTTCCATCACTCTGGACTTCTGTTTTTATGGGTTTCTTTATGGTATCCAATATCCATTCCTCTTTGATAATTGCCCTATCTGGACGCTGTTTGATGAATGAAAAATATTGTGTACATTTCATTAAGTATTGTATCATTTTTTATCGCCGAATGCATAAATTAACCGTAGGCTTGACCTTCCCCCCAAGTTTTTCGACCCTACTTTTATGAACTTGCAACCAAAAGGCTCAAGGCAAAACCGTATCAGGTTAAGCAAGTGCAGGCTCTTATGCTAAAATATAAATTAGAATTAGAGGAGAAAGGTGAAAAGTAGATACGAAATAATAATTTATTGGAGCGTTGAGGATCAGGCATATGTCGCAGAGATACCGGAATTGCCCGGATGCATGGCTGATGGGAAAACGTATCAGGAAGCACTTTCGAATGTTGAGGTCATTATACAGGAGTGGATTGAGACTGCAAAGGAATTGAAACGCCCTATTCCGCAACCAAAAGGTCGGTTGATGTACGTCTAATCAATCGCTGTAACCACCCACGCTGATATCAAAGCGTTGTGCCCTCCCCTTTCATTTCGTCAGGTTAGAAACGTAATTTTAAAATACAACATTGGTATAAAGGCTCTGCTTATATCTATGAAGATCACAATTTTAAGCGTGACCGATTGTATGTCTACGAGCGAAAAAAAGAATATGAGTATTTTGGTGAAAAAATTGGAGAGCCTTTTTGATTCATCGTTTATTTAACCCGCCATCCCGTCGTTTCAAAAATGCATCCGAGCCGAGTATCTCGCCACCATTTATGGACGCCTGATACTCGGTGTCAGAAATAACGAAGACTCCAGAGATCTTCAAACCACCGATCAAACGCTTCTTTAACCAAGCCACATAAGTCTCAAGGTGTTCAGCAATTTGCTTCACCGTAGTGTTTGGTTGTGGCTGCATCACAATGATTAGCATAGGTGAAGCATTACATTCTTCAGCATATTTTTCTGCCTTTATAACATCACCGAGGAACGCTTTCCGATCAGTTTTTTGCTCACACTCAAGGATGAACTTCAGGCTCCCATTTTCATCAATAACCGTGACATCAGGTTTGTATCCTTGGCTAACGACAGTGCCGCGACTCCCGATGCGAAAGGAGCCGATTTTATGAGCAAGGTCTTTGAAGTCAGAATCTTTCATGGGATATTCATGAGCCACTGGCTGGCCCCGGGATTAACTGACAGTATGTTTGTTAGTTCTCGATTCATTTTTCTTACGTACAACGATCGGATCACTGAATCGTACCATCTAGCGTATCAAATGGCAAAAAACTGATTAGCAGACTATAAATAAATATGGCTAAAAAAGCTCCTGCTGGTTCGATTTCAAGTGCATCCGATTATTATCCATTTTGTATATTCCACGATGGACTAAACTTGCTGAGCAGTCTTTTTTCCATCTGTTCTATCTCTGTGTCATCATCCATAATGAAAAGATACATAGTAACGTCACTATAATGATCAGTAATTAAAGCATTTAAATGGCAATTTGTTGCTTGCCCGTCTAAATAACAATTCTTAGGATGGATTTTCCCATAGCCCTGATTAACTCTCTTTTTCAAGGAGTCTTTGCATCTTCCAATATATTTAATTTCATCATCAATTAAATATAAATAAATTTCTTTTTTGTCGAGATATTTATCATCAGCAATGCAGAACTCTGAGTATTGCAAATCACCGTATTTGTTTAGAAATCGCTTATAGAATTCGTCTCCTTTATTTTTCAACTCAATTAAAAAAGTCCCCAAGCTACGGTCTATGTCTTTTGAATAGTTATTTTGTATTTCTTCCTTAAGTTTGGCATATCGTTTATGTTCTAGTGTTTGGGCAAGAGTTTTATTGTTTTTGGATTGAAAAAGGTCTCTGCCTTTATTGCCTTTAAATTTTAAAGCAACTGGCTCAAATAAAATGTCTGATCCATTAATCGATAATTTCATCTTTATTATTGATGGCTAACGTATATGTATTAATAGATGAATTTTGTGTTTGTCGGTTATTACTATCAAAAGATAACACAAGTTATTTTTTTAATGCAAGGTAAATCTTTGATAAATAAAGAAACATGTTTTTTTGGTGTTCGTATTTGATCGAAATCGGGACTGTGAGATAGATTCCCGACGCACTTCGCTTTTGCGGGAATGACAAAAACATTTTTATGCTTCTATCTGAGCCATTGGCTCATGACGATTCCCGACAAGCGGGATGACACTTCATAATTGGAAAGCAGAAACTACTCTTAGCTGCGTAACTCGGCGTTAAGTGTGTTTTTGAGTCTCTCGACGATAGTGGTATGCAGGGAATCAACCTCTTCGTCAGTCAAGGTCCTGTCAGCGGCTCTGTAACGAATGGAAAAGGCGAGGCTCTTTTTGTCTTCTGGAATCGGTTTTCCTTTATAAATATCAAATAATGTTACTGCTTCAATAATTTCTGAATCAACACTCAATATTTCCCTGTTCACCTGTTCAACTAACACCTCATTTGAAACTATTATTGCTACATCTCTTTCAACATAAGGGAATTTTGGCAATGATACAAACGTTGTTCCGGATGATACCTGTTTAAGTAATTTCTCTAAATCGTAAATTTCAAGTATGGTTATGCTGCCTTTAATGTCAAATGACTCTGAGACACGAGGATGTATTGTACCGAGTGAACCTATGTTCTCTCCATTTACAATTATTGAACAGGATTTGCCAGGGTGCAGGTAAGGCTCAATTGAAGACGTATCCTGTTTTAAATAGTATTGTTTTATTTTTATATCCCTGAAAAGATTTTCGAGTACGCCTTTTAAATCATAGAAACCGTCATGTTTGTTTTCCCATAATATTGCTGACTTATTATTATTGGAGATCGCGGCCATCTGGACGATCTCATTCGGCAGTTTCCGGTCCGAGGGAAGAAAGACCCTCGAGACCTCAAAAAAACTGATATCTTTTTCTCCACGGTTCAGATTCAAACTTACATTATTGAGCAAAGCCGGTATCAGACTGGTCCTCATCGCTGATTCCTCTTTTCTCAAAGGATTTTTTATAAAAATTAATTTTCTTCTTGTATCATCAGACGGTAAATTTAATTTATCAAGGGTGTCAGGCTTAAAGAAACTGTAATTTATAGCTTCTGAAAATCCTGATCTGATCATGGAATTTTTTATGGTCCTGATCATGTCCTGCTGTTTATTTACAGGAGCAGGCTGCATCTTGATACATGGCAGCGTGGCAGGAATTTTATCGTAACCATAAAGTCTTGCAAGTTCCTCTATTACATCCATATCTCTCTGGATATCCTGTCTGAAGCTTGGAGGAGTTACAATAAACCCCTCCCCTTCCCTTTTAGTTTCAAACCCAAGGCTGTTCAATATTTTTTGAATAGATGATTCTTTAATTTCAATACCGAGGAGTGAATTTATCTTTTCAGTCCTGATAAATATTTTTTTAAGCTCATAAGGCTCCGGATAAATATCGGTCAGGTTTGAAACCCTCCCTCCCGCAATTTCAGCAATCATTTGCGCAGCCCTGTCAAGCGCCCTTGCAACATTGTCTATATCAACTCCTCTTTCAAATCTGTATGAAGACTCAGAAGTAATATTCAGCGTCTTGGATGTTCTCCTTACTGAAGCAGGATGGAAATATGCGCTTTCAATAAGCACGTTTACCGTTGATAAAGAAACCTCGGTGTTCTGTCCGCCCATAATCCCGGCTAAAGCAACGGGCTTTTCCGCATCCCATATCAGCAGCATATCTTTGCTTAATTTTCTGTCTTCATCATCAAGTGTACGGAAATTTATTCCCGGACCTGCTGTCTTGACCACAATTTTCTGTTCAGCAAGTTTATCGAGGTCAAAGGCATGTAGGGGCTGCCCCATTTCCAAAAGTACATAATTGGTGACGTCAACTATGTTATACGAAGCCCTGAATCCATGAGACTCAAGACGTTTTACAAGCCATGCAGGGGAAGGAGCGGGTTTCACGCCGGAGATTAACCTTGATGAATATCTTTTACAAAGCTGGGAATCTTTAATCTTAATTTCAGGACCTCTGCCTTCCTGTTTCGGGACGTCAATTAATACAGCTTTAAAAGGAACTTCTAATATTGCAGATATTTCACGGGCAATTCCTTTAATACATAGACAGTCGGGCCTGTTTGGAGTTACATTAATGTCAAGTAAGGTATCACCTTCGATATCTTCCAGACCTTCAACTTCAAAACCTGCCATGGTAAGGGCGTGAGCCAGTTCTTTTGGAGAAAGTTTAAAATCTACAAATTCCCTGAGCCATTTGTAAGACGCTTTCAATTAAATCTCCTAATCTTGTAGGGGCAATTCCCTGTGGTTGCCTGGATAAGGGCGGGTTTAAAACCAGCCCCTACTAAAATTGTTCCAGAAATCTTTTATCGTTTTCGTAGAACAATCTGATATCATCAATGCCGTATTTGAGCATCGCAACACGTTCTATTCCCATCCCGAACGCAAAGCCGGTATATTGTTCAGGATCGTATCCGGCCATTTCGAATACCTTCGGATTGATCATGCCGGCGCCGAGTATCTCCAGCCAGCCGGTCTTTTTACAAACATTACATCCTGCTCCTTTGCAAATGACGCAGGATATATCAATCTCTGCGCTCGGTTCAGTAAAGGGGAAAAAGCTCGGTCTGAAACGCAATTTTGTGTCAGGCCCGAATACCATATGAATAAAAACTTCCAGAACTCCCTTAAGGTCGCTCATTGCGATATTCCTGTCAACCATAAAACCTTCAAGCTGGTGGAACATCGGTATATGAGTTACGTCTGCATCGCATCTGTAGACCTTTCCCGGTGCGATAACTCTTAACGGCGGGGCATTTTTTTCCATTACACGAACTTGAACAGACGAAGTATGTGTTCTTAATACAACATCTTCTGAAATATAAAAAGTGTCCTGCATATCTCTCGCGGGATGGTCCCTGGGCATATTAAGGGCTTCGAAATTATAAAAATCGAGTTCAACCTCGGGCCCTTCCTCGACATGAAATCCTAATGAATTGAATATGCCGATGATCTCATCAAGGATCTGTGTTGTGGGGTGAAGACGTCCGTTCGGTATAAAGAATCCGGGGACGGTAACGTCAATGCGCTGCGTTTGGAGGGTCCTGTTTAATTCAAGGGTCTTGAAAGTTGCTTCATATTTACCAAGCAGATCTTCAATGTAGATCTTTGCTTCATTAAGGATACGCCCGTATTCGCGCCTGTCTTCCTGAGGAATTGAACCGAGGGATTTTAATTTACCGGTAAGAATACCTTTTTTGCCAAGGTATTTTATTTTTAAATCCTGAATTGATCTCAGGCTATCAGTTTTTTCTATTTCCTCCCCGGCAAGGTTCTTTATGGCTTGGATGTCATTGAACATTCCCTTTTTTAACCATTTCTACAAGGCTGTTGAAGGCCTGCGGATTACTGTAAGCCATATCTGCAAGGGCTTTCCTGTTTAATGCAATATCCTGCTTTTTGAGTTTGTTCATGAATTGACTGTAAGACATTCCAAGGGCCCTGACTGCTGCATTAATCCTGATGATCCATAAGGACCTGAAATCTCTTTTTTTCAACCTTCTGTCTTTATAGGCATAAGTCAATGCCTTATCAACCGCCTCTGTTGCGATCCTGTACAGACGGCTCTTGGATCCGTAATAGCCTTTTGTCATCTGGAGAATCTTCTTTCTTCTCCTTCTTGTTTTAAAACCACCTTTTGCTCTTGGCATTTATATCTACCTCCTGAATTAG
>JAGVGM010000030.1 GCA_020057065.1 Thermodesulfovibrionia bacterium | reverse complement strand
GCAGACCGTTCGACTATCAAGCAATGTCCCAAGGTCAGTCGGTGATTACACTCTCTTTTGTATCGACATTAGAACTAAACTGCGGAAGGTGGGTTAACTATTCAATCTGCATTTGATATAATACTACCCTCTAATACCGCGTCATTTGCAGAAACACGGAGAAAACAGAAAAATGTTCACAATATTAAAAAAAGAGTCTTTAGCTCCCCAGATAGACTCAATAGTGATAGAGGCCCCATATATTGCGAAGCATGCAAAGGCCGGGAACTTTGTCGTCCTGCGCATCAATGAAAAAGGGGAGCGCATTCCTCTAACAATTGCTGATTCCAACAAAACAGAGGGGACGATCACACTGCTGTTTCAGAAAACAGGAAAGACAACCGAGGAACTCGGCATGCTGAAGCTCGGTAATGTAATACGGGATATAGCCGGTCCTCTCGGACATGATACCCCTGTGCATGATTACGGGCACTGTGTTCTGGTAGGCGGAGGGATCGGTTCAGCAACACTGTACCCAATACTTAAGGCGCTGAAAGAAAAGAATAACAGGGTAACTACAATACTCGGTGCGCGGACACGTGAGCTTATTATATGGGAGAACAGGTTCAAAGAAGTCACGGATGAACTTCTCCTTACTACCGATGACGGAAGTTCCGGAAGAAAAGGCCTGGTCACAGAGGTTTTGAAAGAGGTGATCGAAGCAGGAGATGTAAAACTTGTGATAGCGGTCGGGCCTGTCAGAATGATGCAGGCCGTGTCTGAACTGACAAAGCCATTCGGGGTCAAAACACTTGTGAGTCTGAATCCGGTAATGGTTGAGGGCACGGGCATGTGCGGGGCCTGCAGAGTTAATGTTGGCGGAAGAACACGATTTGCCTGCGTTGAAGGCCCCGAGTTTGACGGGCACGAGGTAGACTTTCAGGGGCTTATTAACCGGCTCGGATTTTACAGGGAAGAAGAGGCGCAGGCACTTGAGGTGTTCAGAAAGAAAAAATGCAAAGGAAAATGTAAATCGGCATGAGAGCACGAGATCCGGAGAAACGCAGAAGGGATTTTAAGGAAGTCGCATTGGGGCTGACACAGGCTCAGGCGTTAAAAGAAGCAAAGCGCTGCCTTCAGTGCAAAAAGCCCAGATGCGTGGCAGGATGTCCTGTTGAGATAGATATACCGAGGTTCATCGCGGCCATCAGGGAAGATGATTTTAAGGGCGGCCTTGAGGTCATAAGGAAATGCAACATGCTCCCGGCAGTATGCGGAAGGGTATGCCCGCAGGAGAACCAGTGTCAGGGGAGATGTATACTTGGCAAGAAGTCAAAGCCTGTAGCTATCGGGGCGCTTGAAAGGTTTGCCGCTGATTATGAAGTAACATCAAAAGCGCCGGATGCGCCGGTCAGTATAGAGCCAAATGGTATCAAGATAGCAGTTATCGGCGCAGGCCCTGCAGGACTCACTGCAGCGGCCGATCTTGCGAAGCTCAGCTACGATATCACTATATTTGAGGCTCTTCATGAACCGGGCGGCGTGCTCACATACGGCATCCCCGAGTTCAGGCTGCCGAAAAAAATAATCCACAGAGAGATTGAGAGGATAAAGAAACTCGGCGTCAAGATCCTCCTCAACTGGGTAGTTGGAAGGACGCAGACGTTAGATGAGCTTTTTGAAGAAGGGTTCAAGGCTGTTTTCATCGGGGTTGGCGCAGGAGCGCCCAAATACATGAAGATCCCGGGCGAGAATCTGAACAATGTCTATTTTGCATCCGAATTTCTTACGCGTGTAAACCTTATGAAGGCAGATCAGTTCCCTGTCTATGACACACCTGTCAAGAGGGCTAATAAAGTTGCAGTGGTCGGCGGAGGCAATGTAGCTATGGACGCTGCAAGAACGGCCATGCGCCTCGGAGCGGAGAAGGTGTACATAGTTTACAGGAGGACTGAAGAGGAGATGCCCTGCAGGCTTGAGGAAGTGGAGCATGCAAAGGAAGAGGCGATAGAACTGATGGTCCTTGCAAACCCCAAGGAGATAATCAGCGATGAGAGGGGATATGTAAAGGCGATAAAGTGCGACAGGATGGTGCTCTGTGAGCCGGATGAATCCGGAAGGAGAAAGCCGGAGTGTTCAGGAGAGGAATTCGTTCTTGAGGTAGATCAGGTGATAATGGCCATAGGACAAACCTCCAACCCGATACTGGTCAGGTCTGTGAACGGCCTCAATACTTGGGGTGCAGGCTATATTGTCACCGACAATGAAGGCAGGACCAGCATACCCGGCATCTTTGCGGGCGGCGACATCTCGACCGGGGCCGCAACCGTGATCAGCGCCATGGGCGCAGGTAAACGCGCAGCCCGCGCTATCGACAGTTATATTAAAGAACTCTCTCTCGCAAAGAAGTAGCAACCATTTTTGACATCATGAATAAGCTGTTGACTTAAAAACGGTACTCTGTCCCGAACTAAAGACATTTGCTTTATCTGTCATCTCAGACCCTGAAGCAAGTGCAAGAACCAACCATGAAGATAATAGGCCTGGCATCCAAACATAGACTTCTCAAGATAGCTTGGTTCATCCATAAGAGATTCAATGACCCATTGAAGGGGGTTATGCTTCTTTCTCTTCTTCGGTGAAGCTGCCATATAAAATTTTACCGCATCCTGTTTTTTATGCTTCAAAAGTAGACGGGGTTGAATTTATTTACTTAACTGTCGGACATTACTGAGTTTGTTATAATAATAGAAGATAATTAAACATTTATTTTGAGAGCTGCGAATGTCTGAGATTTTCCATAAATGTCGATGCAATTTATCAGTTTCATGATGATGCGAAACATGCACATGTAGGATAGAGCCGTATTCCTGATTATAGCGGGATAAAGATAGAGATAAGACAAGATTGATAGTATAAGAAAATATTTAGGTCAACATCTTTTTCTTATTTTTCTTTGGGTCAATAACGCTTCTTTCCTATGAGTGAGCAGAATCCGTTATTATCTTTCACCAATAATCCCTCATTCTATTGAACTAGGGGAAATGTTATCTCTGAAGTGCAGTAAGCTTGTCTTGTTCAAAAAGTCTAAGTCAGCCGAGACTACCGCGTAGCGGTTTAGTTCTTCTTCCTTAAGTCCTCAACCAGCCAACAAAAGAATTCGCAGATACCTTTGCAAAGATTTACATGTCCGGGCGACTAATGGCATACTTAGCAATAACAGGCTTGCAGACTGCTATTGAACTTTTGTTTAAGCGGAGAAAATCTAACCTGTGGAGATAATATGAAGTATAAACTGCCTGAAGGATTTGATAAGCGGGAAGAAGCGATCGAGTCGCTCCTGAAAAAAGAGTCCGATACCGCTGGGT
>JAGVGM010000193.1 GCA_020057065.1 Thermodesulfovibrionia bacterium | reverse complement strand
CAAGGATTCAAGTGAACGGAACTTAACCACTTGACTCCTTGACCCCTTGAATCCTTTCAATTTCAGCATTTCACTCGAATCCTTAAATCCTGGACCCCTTGAACCCTTATCATCGATCAACTAACTTGGAGATGATTCTTTTTAATAAACTCAAAAGTCTGTTCTTGAAATAGTCTAAAACCATCTTTATCTTGTCTAACGAACCGAGGATCAATTTTTACGACTTCATCAATGTCGGTAGAGTGAAACATGAAATCTTCAGGGATTATATGAAAAGATACGAAAAAATTTGGTTCTTGACACTAATCTCCTTCCTTGATCTCTTGTAAAATCTCTTTTCTCCAAACACTATAAAAATCTCTAAGTTCTTTCATAGTACATGGACGTGTGAGGATGTGTAAATCTGGCGTATCATCTCGATAATCGTTAATCCTTTCCATTGCTACTCCAAGCCAATAGAGGTCAAAGCCCGGATCTTTTTGCACTGCTTTTTAAATAAGATGTTTTTTATCAAAATATTCTCTTACAAGAAAATACACATCTATGAAATCCCTTAATGTAGCTCTCCCGAAAAGAGCGAGGAGTTTATTGCTGGCAATATCTATCAGGCTGTCTACTTTTATGCCTGAAACTTCTTGAGAATCAAATGGTTGTTCAAATCTATAAGGTGAATCCAAAGCGATATGAATTATTGTTGAATCTTCAGACGAACTCACAGAGAGCTCAACGAAAGAATGGAAGCCACGCAATCTTTCAACAGAGAGATTATCATCTTTCAAAGATGCCTCAAGCCTTTGACTTAAAGGCAGAATAAGTTCTTCAACATCGGTAAAGAAATCCAGATCATGGCTTATCCTGTGTTTAATAAAAAAGGCTGAGAGTGCTGTGCCCCCTGTAAGGTAAAAGGCGTCTTTATCAGGCAGGTTACTAAACAGACCGAGTATTTTTCTTTGCAGATTGGTGAGAATCTCCAATATCTTCCTCCCAGAATCTTCTTACCTCCTTGGGCAAAAAGTTCTTTATGCGGGTTAAAGAGTCGTAGAAAGCAGAGGTCGAAATTATATTGAAAAGTTTTTTAATATCAGATGTCTTTCCTCTTGTAAGTATTTGCTGGATATACATATCAAGCTGGGTCTTATCTGAAAGGTCAAGCTTGGTTCCATCTCTTAAAAACCAGAATAATCTTTTATCAGCGGTCGTTTTCATCTCTAAAGTGTTCCTATATACTTCCAATTCTTTCTATAATTATATCAGATATGCCAAATTTTTGTTCTGTCATCTCGATCATTTGATCGATAGAAAGATTCGGGAACTCTTTCAGGATGAAATAAATGTCCACATAATCCTTCGCATCCTTCCTGTCCGTTAATGCCATCAATTTATTAGCCAAAATATCGAGCATGCTATCAACCTGTATTCCCTCAACCTTCTTAAATGGTTTAATCCGTTTAAATGGATATTTCGTAAACTCCACCCTTAAGGATTCAGCATCTCCGTAACGGATTATGAATATTTTTATATCGAACTTCCTTTCGAGATGCAAATCCTGAACCTCCGGAAGAGGTTTCAAAAAGGCCAGAATGGGTTCTGTTTCAGCTTCATCCTTGGTGAAGAAGTCGAGGTCTTCTGATAAACGATGTCGGAGGTAAAATGCAGATAGTGCAGTCCCCCCGGTAACATAAAACTTCGAAGCCCCAACCCATTCTACAAAATGCCTTAATAATATCTTCTGATGTTTTGTAAGAATAGGATTATTTTTTATTTTTTCCACTCCTCTCCTCCCATGCCATCTTGTACTCTTCTAAGAGCAGTTTTGTTGTTTCATCCATTCTAAGCTTTTCTATGTTTTCGTAAAGCGCCGTCACCGTCTTTCTGTCCCTCCCATAAACCGGGAAGAAATCGGCTATCCTTTGGAGCCTCCAGAGTAGATCATCTGGAGCCTTTTTGTAATCCCATAGCAATTCTTTAGGAATCTCGATCTGTTCCCCATTCGGTTTTTCGATAACAACTCCTCTTTGACCCATTTATTTATCTCCTCCCTGCCTTGCTCTTATACCACCTCTTCTCCCCCATACCGTGTCCTACCGGTAAATATTTTTCATTTCCTCTATCTCTTTTTTTACCTGGTCTCGCAAATCTACTGGAGACAAGACCTCTACTTGTGAACCGTATTTAAGGACCTCCCTCTTTATCTCTTTCAGGTCTGCTACCTGGAAGGTGAGACAGAGGCTTCCGTCGTTGTGGCCGGTCTGTTCTTGTTCGGGGTGCCATATCTGTTCAGAGACCCAGGGCGCAATATCGGGAGAGAATTTCAGGCAGACTTCGGTGCTGGTATCGCTGTTCAAAAGGCCGAAGTTTCTTCTTATATACTCTTTAACAGAGCCGGTGGAAATTTCAGGATCAATCTTGTGAGGAGAAGGTTTTATGGAGCGTATTCTGGAGATGGCGAAGTTTCGCAGCTCGTTCCTTAAGGAACAATAGGCAATCAAATGCCAGTTACCCATGTATTGGAGCAAATGTAGAGGGACGATTACCCTTTCTGTATCCTCGTCCTTGTGGGGAGAATAGTAATTGATCATTAAGGGTTTTTTATAGAAAAGGGCATCAACAACCCTTTGGAAGGTTATCTCGTCTACTCTGGAGTACTCTATATTCTTGACCGAAACCCTGTCACTGAGTTCGTCCATGGAGATAGGGGCATTGAGGGAGTGGGAAGCCAATATCTGTTTAAGAAAGGATTTAAGAGAGGATTTTAGTCTCCTGTCAGGTATGGTGGAGGCTAGTCTGAAAGAGATGAGGAGCGCTGCAAGTTCTTCTTCGTTTATCCATATTCCTGGGAACTCATAAGTATTTTCTTCATATTTATAGCCTCTCTTTTCTGCTACATAAACCAGGGGTGCATTCAGCCTGTCTCTCATGAACTCTATATCCCTCTGGGTGGTTTTTCGGGACAGCTCGAATTTTTCTGCAAGGGTTCTTGAATTGGGATACTTCCCGGCTTTCACCTGGTTGTTAAACCACAAGAACCTTTCATAGATGATCTTCGACGGCATTTCATCCCTCCATGACCATGCAGGGTTACAAACCATGGTTGGTGGTCGGGTATCCGTGTCGGTGGTCAATCTTGGTTGTAGATTAACTCTTCTACTCTTAACTCTCTAACGCTTTAAATACCTCCTCAAATGTCTTCAAAAACTCCTTTTCAGTTTACTTATATGGTTCTTCTCCCAATTAGTTGGGAGAAAGTGGTCCAGGATTCGAGGGTTCAAGGATTCAAGTGAACGGAACTTAACCACTTGACTCCTTGACCCCTT
>JAGVGM010000278.1 GCA_020057065.1 Thermodesulfovibrionia bacterium | reverse complement strand
CTAAATCGGAAGAAATATATTTTGTGTTAGCCGGCTTGCTTCACGATCTTGGCCACTGTAGTTTTTCTCATAGTTTGGAACCTGTTTTTATAAATAAGTTTTCGATTTCACATCATGACGTTACAAAGCATTTAATTCTTTACTCGCCACATTTAACAAAAATCTGGGACAGATATAATATCGATGCAGACAGGATAGTAGCTACGATAGAAGGTCGTGCAAATTCAAGAGATAAAGTAATAACCAAAATGAGTATAAATTTTGATACATTAGATGGCATAGTTAGAACGGAAAGCTTTTTCTCCAATTCAGATTATACAAAGCAAGTTTGTGATCAAGTATTTAATATTATGTGTAATGAAGAGGATTGGGGGAACCATGCTGGTTTGTTCGATTCTTTTTGGGAAAGCAAGGAGAGGATATATAATTCATACATCTACGATGAAAAGTCCAGAATTACAGAATCGCTTTTTCAGGCACTATTTTTAAAAGAGTCATTTCTTAGCGAGGATCATTTTATATTAACAGACTCAGAGATGCAGCATATGTTCCCATGGCTATGTCATTTTATTAATGATTTCAAAAGTGATTTTTCGACAGGTTTTATTGGTAATCAATTAAAGGAACTCAATAAATTCGGGGACGTGGTTGGTTCCAGCTTAAGAAGCTTCAGGATTAACTTTAATAAAAAGTTCTCTGTATCAAAAAATCAGAGATATCTTGTAGCTGAAGAAACTCGATTCTCCCATATTTAAACAATAATACTTTGAAATATTTAACAGAATTTCATAGTAAATCAAAACTGCCTTCTCGTTCAATATCTATCCTTACGGACTTCCATGTTTTTTCAATGGAAAAGATTGATGCTATCAGTCCTCTTTTGAAAAAGAGATTACAAGCTGTCCAATGCGAAGGTGATTGCTGTATTGTTGCCGTAGGTTCATACGGCAGATATGAAGCATCTGCACAATCTGATTTAGATGTTTATGTTATTTACAGCAATAAAATGCCGGCTGATACAGAAAAAGTTATCAATAAAATTATCCAGGACACTGCTAAGAAAGCAGGGGTCAAGTGCAGTGTAGGATTTGAGTCTATATCGATTGAGGTAATGTGTAAAAATATCGGGGGGAAGGAAGATACAAATCCTTCTATTACGAACAGGATACTTTTTTTACTGGAGTCGGAATGTTTGTACAATGAACCTTTTTTCAATGATGCATATAAGAAAATACTGAGAAAATATTTAAAGGACATCATGAAATCCGACAACAAGCCTCCACGGTTTCTGTTAAGTGATATCATCCGGTATTACAGAACCATTTGTGTTGATTACGAATTTAAAACCACTGAGGACAACAAGGAATGGGCTATAAGAAACATCAAGCTCCGATTTTCAAGGAAAGGACTTTACTTTGGAGGAATAGTAATTCTTTTAAATAGTTTAAATAAGCATAGCAGTACCAGGTATGACTATATAATAGAAAACTTACGTTTACCATTTGCCGACAAGATATCACATATTCTTCTTGAACAGGAAATAGCAGGAGCTTATAAAAACATTCTCGTTTTGTATGCAGATTTTCTCCGGGAAATCGGCAAGAAAAGTGTCAGGGACCATCTTGACAACTTAAAGAAAATCGATAGGGAGAAGGACAAGGTATTTCATAAGCTGACAGAGATGTCCAGACAATTTAATGCCGATTTGCTTGGGCTTTTAAATGCCTGTAAGTGGGGAGACAAGAACTATTTGGATTTTTTAGTGTTGTAGAATACTCTCCACCATAAGTACAACTCCAATGATGGTATCAGGTCTTTTGTTTATAAATTATTCGGCGAAGCGTCTTCGGTTATTATCCTGTCCAGCTTCTCTAATTTATCAATAAATGGGTGGCCCTCTTTTTTGGCAAGCTCGATATTTTCCTTGAAATTCCATCCAATGGATCTGGCTCCTGCTTTTATAAGTTTTACAAGTTCTTCATAAGCTGTTTCGCCGTTTTCCTCATAAAAATTCGCGTACCTGTAAAACCATAGTTCGGCAAGCAAATCGGTATTCTCAGGCTTTAATTCAAAGGCCCTCACGATCATTTGTCTACCTTCTTCTTTTCTTTCTGTAATGATTAATAGTTGTGCATAGTTACCAGTAGCGTTTGCATAGGTCGGGTCAAGCTCCAAAGCCTTTTTATAGTATTGTTCAGCCTTGACATAGTCCTGCCTATCACATAAGAAATTCGCATAGTTGCCGAGCAGTTCGTGATTTTGCGGGAATTCCTTTATGCCTTCCGTATATATTTTGTCTCTCTTTTCAACATCCTTTTCAGCGGCTACTTCCAACTCGACAGACCACCAGCTCCTTTTTCCCTTACTAATGGTCTCCTTCAATGCCACTGCCGTATCACTCCCCTTTGCTTGCCCCTTCTGGATGTTCTCTATCTGATCTTTGTATCTCTGTGCCCTCTGCTTTGCTACTTCGATTATCTTTCCGTCAAGCAGGTCGTAGCCGAGTCTGGAGTTTATCTGTAGCATCATTTCGTCAAAGCCTTCTATGGGAACCAGATAACCGTTATGCCTTGCCACCAGGTTTATTATCTTTTCGGCAGGCTCGCCGTCCTTTTCCCTGAAGAACCAGAAAATACCGCCTTCTATTTTTTCAATTGCCTCAAGAAATCCCATGAGGCTTCCGTCATTTCCTCCATAGCCTATCACAAGCGGTGTATAGATATTCAGGATGTTGGTCAAAGCCTTTTTCCAGCTTTCATGAAGTTCATTGGTCTCGGATGATGAGCTTTTCGGGGCATACAAAAGGTCCCTGTGAATCTTTGCTATAAGGGGCCTCGTAATCATGGGTGTTATGAAGCCGGTCAAAGATTCATGACCGCAGACAAGGGGCTTTTTCTGTGTATAGGTAAACATGGAATCTTCTATCATGCTGTCGAAGTTTGTGGTTATGGCAACGTTGTGCCTGGTATTCGCGAGAATTTGCACCAGTACCGAATATCCGCAGCTCGGCTCTCTTCCCTCCATGGTCTTAGTGAGGGCAAAGAACCCCTCCTTTGGGTCTATCTCGAAACGCTTGTCATAAATCTGAGGGTAATGGGGCGCCGGATTTTTCTCGTCTATGCCCTTTTCTTTCATCCATTTTTCATATTCAGAGGGATAAAGGTCCTTGATCTCTCTCAGCCATATCTCAGCAAGTTCGCCGCCAGTGGGGATGCCGGATTGTTTTGACCCACCAGCACCGATGATGAAGCAGTATCTTCTGTCCGCCCTCTCATCCTTAGTGAAATGGGCCAGAAAGGTCTGTAGTGACATGTTTTTTGGTTTACTCATATATCACCTGAATTGATCTGTTTTGATTTCAATAAGAATTGTCTTGGTCAATGATACAGCCCCTCATACATCGCGCTTTGTAAAAAGCTGATTTAACTATTACCGAATGATGATTAAATATACTTGGGGATACTAAGGAAATGCAAGAAAAATTTACTGGAAAATTTAGCGCCAAAGTTCAATAGTTCCGTTGAGCCTAAGTTCCTTGCCTTTTACATAGCGCAAGAAACTCTTTTTCAAATAATTCAAATTACATCTTCTTTATCTCTCTCATCAGCGTACTGAGTAACTCTTGCTCTTTGAGCGTCTTTACCACTTTGCCATTTTTGAAGAGAATGCCCATGCCTTTACCGCCGGCGATCCCGATGTCGGCTTCGCGTGCTTCACCGGGGCCGTTTACAACGCATCCCATTACTGCAACTTTAAGAGGTTTCTTTATTTTTAATAAGCCGGCTTCGACCTTTTCAACGATGCCTCTTATATTTATCTGGCAGCGTCCGCACGTCGGGCAGGAAATTATCTCAGGCCCCATTTGTCTTAAATGGAGGCATTTTAAAATTTCATATGCAACCTTGACCTCTTCAACAGGGTCTGCTGTCAGCGAGACCCTGATTGTATCTCCAATTCCCTCTGAAAGAAGTATGCCCAGTCCCACCGCACTCTTGATAGTGCCTGAAAAAGCAGGGCCTGCCTCTGAGATGCCGATGTGAAGCGGATAAATATATTTTCTGGAAAACAGCCGGTATGCCTCCACAGTCTTCATTACATCAGACGCCTTGAGGGATACTTTAATGGCCTTAAATTTCAGGTCCTCAAGGATCTTTATATGCCTGCCTGCGCTTTCTACGAGGGCCTTTGCAGTGGGATGGCGATATTTTTTTAGAAGGTCTTTCTCGAGCGAGCCCGCGTTTACTCCGATCCGTATCGGAACGCCTTTGTCTTTAGCAGCGCTGACGACTTCTTTAACTTTCAACTTACTCCCGATATTCCCGGGATTTATCCTCAGTCCGTCTGCTCCACTTGCAATGGCCTCAAGTGCAAGTCTGTGGTCAAAATGCACATCCGCAATAAGAGGGATCTTTATTTTCTTTTTTATTGCCTTTATAGCCTTCGCTGCATCAGCATTCAAAACCGCAACCCTGATAATCTCACAACCGGCAGACTCGAGTTTCTTTATTTGCGCAACGGTGGAAGGCACATCGCGCGTGTCGGTCTTTGTCATGGACTGAACGACAACAGGCGCGCCCCCGCCGATTTGAACATTGCCTATGGTTATCTGCTTAGTTAACTTTTTCATTGCCATTTTGAGAACTATCAGTTTCATTGTTTCGCTGATAAAGCATTACTGCTCTTGAATGTTCTTCATTAGTACCTGAAAAAAAATGTGAACCGTCATTTTTAGATACAAAATACAGGTAATTCACTTTTGCAGGATAAAGGGCAGCCTTAATGGATTTAAGGCCCGGCGATGCAATAGGTCCCGGCGGGAGTCCATTTATTACATAAGTGTTGTAAGGAGTTTTTCTCCTGAGGTCCTCTTTAGTTATGCTTCTCATATAAGTTCGGATCCCATAAACTACAGTAGGGTCAACCTGAAGTTTTATATTCTTTTTTAATCTATTATGGCAAACAGCAGAAATCAAGGGTCTCTCGTCATCAAAAAAGGCCTCTTTTTCTATAATTGATGCGAGTGTCAGCGCCTCATTTTCACTCATTCCGATCTCTGTTGCTCTCTTTATGAGTGTTTGGTCAAAACTTTCCCTCAATCTTTGAACCATTGTCTTAAAGATTGTAGTTGTCTCTGTCCCTTTTGCAAAATTGTATGTGTCGGGGAATAAATAGCCCTCAAGGCTTGGTGCATTTATGTCAAGAGATCTTAGAAAATCCTTATCATAGACAAT
>JAGVGM010000032.1 GCA_020057065.1 Thermodesulfovibrionia bacterium | reverse complement strand
TATGCCGGTCGATTGGACACCTTTAAAAACGGAACTAAATCCATTTTCGAAGTTCAGAGCCACACAAGTCAGAGAGGAAGATGTCTGGGATTTTAACACTTTTTTAGTGAAACCATAGAAGGAGATATCGGACCACATTAAATAAGATTTTTCGATAGTCGTGTAAATTTTTAAACCTTCCCAAAATCATTCTACAGCCTACTGACAAGAAAATAGGTATGAATATGAAACCTTTCACAAAAAAGTTAGAAAAGGCTTTTCAGGAATTTGAGCAGCGTATTCCACAAGTGTCATCAGCGTCTCAATACAAAGTTAATCATGCCGCCACAAAGCAGGAGCTTGATGACATCATCTTCCTCGATCAACATGAGAAGAACGGCTTTTTGGAGCCGAATAAATTGTCACCCGAAGAACTCACCTTATTATGGGAAAGAGACAAACACGGTTTCTATATTGTCTACACTTGCGACAAAACGCCGGTAGGTTACTGTGACATATTTGGCCTTGATCCACAGAATTCATTTCTTCCCAATTGATAAGCCAGTCACATGGTAAGCTTGATCTTCCAAATATCGAAGAATTATGTGACGTCATCATTCCTCGTGCAAAATGGTCAGACAAAACAATAGAGATATATATTGACGCAATTCTTATATTGGAACCTAAAAAGCATAGGGAAGCCGCTTGGCATTTGCTACGGTACATTTGCACAGATATGCAACGACAATTCCCGTACGTGCACACCTCAAAAGTTGCTACTGTTGTTGTTGACAACGAATTAAACTCGCAGTGGTCCCCTGACACAGCTGATGACCCTATACGTAATAAATGTGACGGCGCAAAAATGGCGATACGTGCTGGACTGTCATGGGGACACTACAAAGGAATTGGGTTTGAGGAAACGATGGGATTGAGTCGCTATTTGTATGTTTCTGAATTGGGGCGTACTTGTGCAGTTAAGGATTGGATGATATGCAGTGTTTCATCCATATTCAAGTATATAGCAATCCATTTGCCGGACCTGCTCAAACGAGCCAAACAAATAGAGGAGCTGTTTTCATACCTACAGACACACTTATAGCATTAGGCATTGACCTTAACTTTATAGTTCAATAATACATTGGGAAGTAGTGATGGTTCCATTTAGCTACAATGCCAAAGTCCAACATCTATATGGCCCTCTTTGTCAAGAGAAAAAAGTGTCCTGTAGTGAAAAATTTCATTCTTTTTCACTTCTTCTGGTAATAAAGCTTTGACAAAGGCTTCGTTATTCTGGCTTGCGTTCTGAGTCTAGTTTTTATAAATACTACATACGTGCTTGCACAAGACATAAATGGAAGGTTGACTTTTCCTGATCCGTCAAGTAAAGTAATCTTGGAATTTGTCGAAAAATCTCAAGGTACATCGAGAAAGAAAAAGAATGATAATTGGAAACTTTTATTCATTTGGGCTACCGGAGTCTTGTCCAGCTTTTACAACTCTAACCCAAGGTACAAAAACGATGGAATTCACACCGCAATTCTGGGCTGGTGTGTCCGCGGGTGTGCAGTGTCTCGGTGTTATCGTGCTAGTAGTAACCGCAATAGCGGGATTCGTGAAGTACAGAGAAACAAAACACAAGGATCGGTTAGCGAAGAACTTTGAAATCCGTCGTACCTTCGCCCTTGAGCCCCAGCTTTACGAGATCCAAGGTAAAATCGAATATGAGAGCACCGACTTGGCTGAGATTCTCGAAAAGCTTGTCAACGCTGAAAAGCCTCGCAATCCTGGTCTGTTGACCGACCAGCAAGAGCAACTCCGTCAACAGCTTGACAATTATATTAACATCCTTGAAGCAGTCGGTTCGCTGCGATACTGCGGCTGGCTCCAACAAGAGGATTTCGCTGGTTTCTGGAACTATTATTTTCTGCGTATCCGGGAATGGGAATTATTGTGGAAATACGTTTCAAATAAAAAATACGAATGGGACGATGTCGTTCGATGGGCGAAGGATGCCACAAACCAGTTACGCGGGCGATAGATTCGCGCACACAAAGTAACAAACCTATTGGGCTTATACGCCTGTCACACAACCCTTTCAGCCGTCATGCCTTCTCTTAAGATATCGCTGGGCACTCACCTTCAAATAATGAGTAACCAAGAGTAGACAATGATAAGTTACGGAAAATGTAATGAATTTTCAAAGCTAAAGACTGTAATAATGTGTTCCCCGGTAAATTTTGAAATTAAAAAACCTATTAATGTTATCCAGGAAAAATGGTATAAAATTGGCCGTGGTCATGAACCAATTAAAAGAGTTCAGGAATATGAAGCTTTAAAGAATGCACTAATTCATGAGGGTGTAATTGTCTGGAAATATCACCCAATGAAAAATATACATATCAGGTTTTCACTAGAGATACGGGCATAGTTACGAAACATGAAGCCATAATAGCTAACTTCAAATTTGATCCTCGAAAAGGAGAAGAAAAAGAAACCTTTCTGGAAGATGATAAGGATACCACTTCCCTTAAAGAAGAGCAGGCCCCTTTCTACCAAGAAGGGCAAACCCTATTCCCTGACCCTATTTCTCCGATAGGGTCTTCTTCGTTTCTTCATTATCATAATGAGGAAAAACCCAGAAAAAAAACCCCCTATATGAGCGAACCAGGCTATACCGGCACCTTTAGGGAGCCCAAATTCAGCAAATCCGCTCAATATCTGTATTAATATCCAGTAACCGAGTATGATTATTGCGGGGAGCCTTAAGATTTTTATGAATATAACAAATATAACGATGGTTTTGATGCGTGCCTTTGGAAAGAGGAACAGATATGCCCCCATTACCCCTGCTATAGCACCACTGGCACCGATACTTGGAACCTGGGAATTGATATTGGTGAATATGTGAATGAAAGACGCAAGAACCCCACATACCATATAGAAAAACAGATATTTAATATGACCGAGCACATCCTCAACATTATTACCAAAAACC
>JAGVGM010000281.1 GCA_020057065.1 Thermodesulfovibrionia bacterium | reverse complement strand
ATCTGATATCTTCGAGTGCATAACCTTCAGGGATCGTTATTGTATAGTAAATTGATTTCCCCTTGATCAAGTTATCAAATATCTGCAGAGGCGTCATTGAGGCGCTGAGATTGTAGTAACCCGGCCTGATCTGTCTGTCTTTCATTGTTACCCTTCCAAGTAAAATAAGGGCAAAACGATTTCCGATTATGCCTTCATTTTTCAAGATAGTAATGGCCTTTGAATATGTTGCCCCTTCGGGGATGTTGACCTCCATCCATTTTTCATCAGAAGAAGCCGGTATGATCAGATTCATTAAGATAAAAAGGGCTACCAGAAATATAAAACTTAAAATTACAGATGCTGCTTCAGCAAAGTTTTGAAAATATTTTTTCATCGCTTTGTGCTTTCAGTTCCGGCAGATAACTGCCAGCTGCTCCAATTTTTTATTGCTTATCTCGGCCCCCTGTATTCGCATAAAATGCGTATATTAAGGATGCCAGAAGGTAAAGAGAAAAGTAAACTGTGAGTGTATCCATTCAGTTATATGGGGTGGTGGTGGATGAATCCCCTCTTTGAAAAAGACCAACAGTAGGTGCCTTAAGCAGGGGTTAGGGGAGATTTTTTAAAATGATTTTAAAAATCCCCCCTCGCCCCCCTTTGCCAAAGGGGGGGTAATTTTTACTTGAGGGTTTTTATAAATTCATCTACTGAAAGGGCCGGAAGGGTTATTAACTGGACAGTGCCCCGCGAACCGAGTTCTACGGACATTTTTAGTACAGCCTCATTATTTGGAGCGTCGAGCAGTGTCATAAAATCATAAGGTCCGAGTACTGCATACTGGCCTAAAACCTTAATTCCCATTGCTTCGATTTCTTTGTTTACTTCTTTGATCCTTTCCGGACGATTTTTAAGGGTTTTCCTTCCCTCGTCAGTAAGCGTGCTTAATGTAATATAAATAGCCATGATTTCTCCTCCCTGTATTGGTGTATATTATCTATATATTACTATTTAGTTGTCTTGTCAAGTGATAACCGGTAAACCGCTTTCAATAACTCAGGCAACATGGTAGAATATGGATAATTTTATTGCTTTGCCGTCTATTTTCAGCATTTCAAAGGAGCAGCGGATGAGAAAAACAGTAAAAAAGGCTGTATTACCGGCAGCAGGATTAGGGACAAGATTTTTACCGGCAACAAAGGCCTCACCAAAAGAGATGTTGCCTATTGTTGACAAGCCTTTGATACAATATGCAGTTGAGGAGGCTGAGCGTTGCAATATAAAAGAATTTATTATGATTACAGGCAAATCCAAAAGGGCTATTGAGGACCACTTTGATTATGCATGGGAACTTGAGGAAAATCTGAGAAGTAAAGGCAAGGACGCCATGTTAAAGGAGATAAGAAGGCTTGCGCAACATCAATTCGCGTATATAAGGCAAGGCGCTCCTTTGGGACTGGGGCATGCAATTCTCTGCTCAAAACCTTTTGTAAATGACGAGCCCTTTGCTGTAATATTGAGTGACGATATCATTGATCCTAAAGATGATCTGCTTGGGGAAATGCTGAGTATTTATGATAAATATCAGGCCACGGTCCTTGCCCTGGAAAAGGTTCCCATGTCGGAGGTACACCGGTACGGGATAATAGCCGGAGAGGAAGTTAAGAAAAATGTGTTCAAGATAACTGACATGGTTGAAAAACCAAAACCTTCTTCAGCGCCTTCAGATATTGCTATCATAGGCAGATATATCCTTACTCCCGATATCTTTAGTGTACTTGAAAAAACACTTCCTGGAAAAGGCGGTGAAATTCAATTGACTGATGCATTAAAGGGCCTCTTGCATAATAAACCTGTTTATGGTTATCTCTTTAACGGAAAACGATATGATGCAGGCGACAAATTCGGTTATCTCAAGGCTACTGTAGAATTTGCATTGAAAAATGAAACTGTCAAAGATGAATTTAGAGAATATCTTTTATCTGTAGTTATACCAAAATTAAACAAGGAGTTATAATGGCTGAGATAGATACAAAAGAAGATCGGGAGGTTGAGATTCCGGCATCTTTACCGATTCTGCCTGTGAGAGACGTTGTGATTTTTCCATATATGATCCTTCCTCTGTTTGTCGGGAGAGACCTTTCGATCAAGGCTATTGAAAATGCTGTTGGTGAAAATAAGATGATCATGCTTGTTTCGCAGAAAGATTTAAATATAGAAACTCCAACCGTCGAAGACCTTTATACTGTGGGCACTGTAGGTTCGCTCCTCAGAATGTTAAAACTCCCTGACGGGCGGCTCAAGATCCTGGTCCAGGGCCTTGCGAAGGCAAAAATCCTGAATTATGTACAGACCGAACCTTTTTATATTGGTGAGATTGAAAAAATTATTGAACAGGAGCGCCCCGAAATAACACTGGAAGTGGAAGCGCTGATGCGTAATGTAAAAGAGCTCGTTGATAAATCGTTAGCGCTCGGCAAGTCCTTTCTCCCTGACATTATTGTCCTTATAGAAAACATAGAGGATCCCGGAAGACTTGCGGACCTGGTGGCGTCAAATCTTGGATTAAAGGCTGATCAGGCACAGGCCTTGCTTGAACAGGTAGATCCCATACAACGACTCAGGAAGATCAGTGAACTGCTTAACAGGGAAGTTGAAGTCCTGCTGGTACAGCAAAAAATCCAGTCTGACGTCAAAGGCGAGATAGACAAAACCCAGCGTGAATACTTCCTGAGAGAACAGTTGAAAGCTATTCAAAGGGAACTCGGTGAGATAGATGAAAAAACCGAAGAGGTCATGGAGCTTCGCAAGAAAATAGAAAAGGCAAAGATGCCTGAGAAGGTCGAGAAAGAGGCCATCAAGCAGATTAACCGCCTTGAAAAAATGCACCAGGACAGCGCTGAGGCCGGTACAATAAGAACTTATGCTGACTGGCTTATTGAACTCCCCTGGTCCAAAAGTACAAAAGACAACCTCGATCTGAAAAAGGCAAAGAAAGTGCTTGATGAAGACCATTATGACCTTGAAAAGGTCAAGGATCGCATTCTTGAATATCTGGGGGTAAGAAAACTTAAAGAGAAGATGAAAGGGCCTATCCTGTGTTTTGTGGGTCCGCCGGGTGTCGGCAAGACTTCTCTCGGTAAATCAATTGCGCGTTCGCTCGGACGTGAGTTTTTCAGGATGTCTCTCGGCGGCATGAGAGACGAAGCTGAAATAAGGGGCCACCGGAGAACGTATGTCGGCGCAATGCCGGGGCGTATTATCCAGGGTATTAAAACATCGGGGAAGAATAATCCTGTTTTTATGCTTGACGAGGTTGACAAGATCGGCATGGATTTCAGGGGCGACCCTGCATCAGCGCTGCTGGAAGTGCTTGATCCTGAACAGAACAATGCCTTTACAGATCATTATCTTGGAGTCCCTTTTGATTTAAGTAATGTAATGTTTATTACAACTGCGAACCTTATTCACCCGATCCCCGCGCCATTAAGAGACAGGATGGAGATAATCCCCCTGTCGGGATATACTTCCGAGGAAAAAATCGGTATAGCAAAACACTATCTCATACCTAAACAATTAAAAGAACATGGCATTTCAGATAAGAATATAAAGATCAACGACAGCGCCTTGCTGCAGATCACCACTCATTATACCAGTGAGGCCGGTGTAAGAAATCTGGAGCGTGAGATTGCAAATCTCTGCCGGAAGGTTGCGAGAAGGATTGCAGAAGGTAAGACGAAGAAATATAGCATATTTTCAAAGAATCTTTCAAAATATCTCGGTGTTCCAAAATTCCTCCCTGAGGAAGAGATCAAGAAAGACGAGATTGGTGTTGCAACCGGACTTGCATGGACCGAGAGCGGCGGAGACATAATTTACATTGAGGCAACAATGATGAAAGGCAAAGGAGGTCTTACGCTTACCGGACAGCTTGGAGATGTTATGAAAGAATCAGCTCATGCAGCATTAAGTTATATACGTTCAAAGGCTAAAATCCTTGGTATCAGCAATAACCTTTTTTCTCAGAATGATATCCATATTCATGTCCCTGCCGGTGGGATCCCGAAAGACGGCCCTTCTGCCGGCATAACCATGGCTACAGCCCTTGCCTCAGTCTTTACAGGCAAAGCTGTTCGCAAGAGTATTGCCATGACCGGAGAGGTAACTCTGCGCGGGAAAGTGCTGCCTATCGGCGGCCTGAAAGAGAAATCCCTTGCAGCAAAGAGAATGGGCATTAAGAAAGTTATCATACCAAAAAGGAATGAAAAGGACCTTGAAGACATACCCAAGTATGTGAAAAAAAATATGGAATTTATCGCTGTTGAAACGATGGATGAGGTTTTAAAGAACGCCCTTATTACAAAGAAAAATGGGAAGAGACGGTAATAGAATACCAATCACATATAAGTCTTCAGATAAACTCTGCTGTCAAATAAAAGGGTTCGAGGGTTCAAGGGTTCGAGTGAAACAGCATTCAAAGAATTTCACCCTTTGACCCCTGCCCCATGGATCCCTTGAATCCTGTTTATATAAAATTATGCAACTCTCAAAGATCGGCGAATTCGGGCTTATAAAAAAACTCCGGGCAAAGTGCAAAAATATCCCGCCGGAAATTCTCGCAGGCATTGGTGATGATGCAGCAGCTATAAAACAGGGGAACATAAAGATCCTCATCACCACTGACATGATGATTGAGGGAATACATTTTGACCCTTCATTTACAACATTTTATCAGCTTGGTCACAAGTTTCTTGCAGTAAATATAAGCGATATTTTTGCAATGGGAGGAAAGCCGAAATATTTTTTTACAAGCATTGGCATTCCAAAAAACTATAAATCGGAAGATATCGATGAACTTTATTCAGGCATATTTAAAATTGCAGGGAAATTTGGAGTAGCAATTGCAGGCGGCGACACCTGTACATCAAAAAAGGGACTGATACTGAGCGGAACACTTATAGGAAGCGCTGACAGGATAATTACCCGTGCAGGGGCAAAGGCGGGAGACGGGATATTTGTGACAAGTACATTGGGGGATTCTGCGATGGGACTTATGCTGCTGAAAAGTCAGAAGTCAGAAGTCAGAAGTCAGAAGTTCAAAAATAAAAATCGAAATTTAAAATTTAAAACTCGAAACTCGAAACTCGAAACCTTAAACTCCAGGAGTGTTCTTCCTCTCATCAAAAAACATTTAACGCCTGAACCGGTTCCTTTAAGAAACACTTCTAAAGTTTCATCCATGATTGATATAAGCGACGGGCTTCTGATAGATTTAAGCCATATCTGTGATGAAAGCAGAGTTGGTGCTGTGATTTACAAAGATAAAGTTCCGGTATCAGGGGAACTTGTAAATACTGCAAAGGCTCTGAAAGCGGACCCGTTAAATTTTGCATTAAAAGGCGGAGAAGATTACGCCCTGCTTTTTACGGCATCACCGGATATAAAAACAACTGCCTTCAAGATCGGCGAGATCGTTAAAAGCGGCAGGTTCATAATCGATGAAAATGGAAGAAAAAGAAAATTTAAACCGGAAGGATATGAACACTTCAAAAGAAAGTAGTCAGTATGCAGTATTCAGTAATCAGAGGAATGAAATAAAATTTACATTTCACCTACCGTTTACTGCCTACTGTTTACTGCCTACTGTTTACTGAAAACCATGTCTTACTTCAGAGATAAATTCAGAGCTGTATTCCAGGTAAAAGACACGCCGCATCGCATTGCGCTTGCCTTTGCCGTTGGGGTATTCATGGGGATCTCTCCTTTGATAGGTCTTCATTATATCGGTGGATTTTTATTTGCGTGGCTTTTTCGCCTTAATAAGCTGGTAACCCTTATAGGAGTAAGTGTCAACAACCCCTGGACTATAGTCCCCATATCTTCTTTCTCTGTGTGGGTGGGGGCTAAATTGATCGGACTAAAACAGGTGCTGCCCGAAGTAGACTGGGGAAATATTACACTGACCAGTATAATAAGCAAATTTACAGATATGGATAAATTTATCTATCTTATGAAAGAGTTAATGCCTCTGATAGCGTCTTTTTTTATAGGTTCTTTTGTTATTTGTATTCTTGCCGCAATAGCGAGTTATTTTATTATTCTAATTTTAGCAGCCAGATACCGGAAGACACAGGATGCCGCATAAACTCACCCGTACGCATGTCGTGCTTTTTATTGCGACTTTTATAACAACGACATTTGCCGGCACTTTTATGAATCACAAACCATGGGGGCAGCTTGAAAACATTTATCTCGCCTTGCAATTTTCCCTAACTCTTCTACTTATTCTTCTTACACATGAATTGTCGCATTATTTCATGTCCCGAAAGCACAACGTACAGGCAACCCTTCCTTATTTTATCCCCGCGCCTCCGATCGTGGGAACTTTTGGCGCTGTAATAAAGATGAAACCACCTATCCCTGACAGACGCTCGCTCATTGATATCGGCGCTTCCGGCCCGATAGGTGGATTCATAATTGCAGTTATCGCATCTGTTATAGGCCTTAGTCTGTCTGAAGTAAAACCGACAGGAGAATTACAGGGCGGCATCTCCTTCGGCACTTCGATATTGTTTGACTTTCTGTCTGAAATGATCATGAATGTTGAGCCGGAAAAATAT
>JAGVGM010000230.1 GCA_020057065.1 Thermodesulfovibrionia bacterium | reverse complement strand
ATCAGATAACATGTCGAAGGTGATTTTTGCATCAGGATTCACACTGAAATGGTTCTCATCATCCCTATTAATTAATGTAGAGAGATATTTGAATGTTTTTGGGGGAATATTGAATGAATCAAAGCTGAGAACATCCTTAACAGTGGCACCCACGGGCCCATGCTCCATAGCATAATAATCGTCGTTAGTGATAGTTCTTCCATAGCGAATAAGATGATATTTATCGGAAAGATATATAAGCTTGACGAGTTTGATCTTGTCTGCTTTTTTCAGTTTCCTGAGAAGATAGTATATTGCTTCAATTATAGTGGATGTCTCTATCATATAAATACCTTACAATATCTATCGGAGGAAAAATCTTATACTTAAATTATAACAGAAAGAAATATTATGAATATCGCTTTGCCCTAAAGTGATGCCATGTTATAACAATTTGTTTAAAAAGAAGTCAATCGTTCATTACCCTCTCCCTAACCCTCTCCAGTCAATGGAGAGGGGACAGAAGACCCTGTTATTTTATAAAATCTTTACATCCTTATCATCTGTAGAATACCCATTTTTCCGCATGAACGTCGGCACGTCAAGATAGCTTTCATCATTCTCCTTGAGCGTCTCTTTTGACAAAACCCGGTATGAGCCTTTTAATGTACTTATGTCCTTTGAAGGCCTCCATTTATCATATGAAGGCATTACGGTCTGAGATTTTTCTTCAAAGCCTGTGGCTATTACAGTAACGATCATTTTGTCATCGAGATCAGGGTCTATCACCGAACCGAAAATTATTTCAGCATCTTCATGTACGGCATCCCTCACAAGGCTGGCTGCCTCATGAACCTCATGGAATGAGAGGGAGGAACCTCCAGTGATGTTTATTAATACGCCTTTAGCGCCATCAATGGAGGTTTCCTCCAACAGGGGGCTTGTTATTGCCATCTTGGCTGCATTGACGGCCCTGTTTTCACCGCTTGCACTGCCGATTCCCATAAGGGATCTTCCGCTGTTTGCCAAAATGGTCTTTATATCTGCAAAGTCCTGATTAATAAGTCCGGGGACCAGTATCAGATCAGAGATACCCTTTACCGCCTGCCTCAGGACATCGTTAGCAATATTGAGCGCATGAAGCCATGTGGTCTCTTTTTCAGTAATATTTAACAACCTGCTGTTATGTATTACGATTATTGAGTCAACATGTTTCTGGAGTTCTTTAATCCCCTGTTCTGCATTGCGGGACCTTTTATTACCCTCAAAAAGAAACGGCCGGGTGACTACTGCCGTAGTAAGAATACCCATCTCTCTGGCTATCTCTGCAACGATCGGTGACGCCCCTGTTCCTGTTCCTCCACCCATGCCCGCTGTTATGAATACCATGTCAGCGCCTCTTAATGCATCTTCGATCAGGTTTCTGTCTTCAAGCGCAGCCAGTCTTCCGGTCTCAGGATCGGCCCCGGAACCAAGCCCCTTTGTCAATGAATTGCCTATCTGCACCCGCTGATGCGCCAGTGACAGTTCAAGCGCCTGAGCATCGGTATTAATAGCTATGAATTCCACCCCTTGCAGATTTGATGCGATCATGCTGTTTATTGCGTTGCTTCCTCCGCCGCCAATGCCTGCGATCTTGATCTTTGCAGGATTATTCGTATAATTGCCCTGCACCTCCTCCAATTCAAAAATCTTCATATCAGTTCTCCTTTCCTTTTAAATTTTTTATATTAACTAAAACAATTTGCATTTCAATATTTCTTAGACACTCAACCTTAACCATCCGCTCATCTTCGACTTTATTCCATGAAATATACTGCCGCTGTTCAATTCCTGCTGTTTTAAATTTTCAGCCGCCTCACGAAGTAAAAGCCCCATCCCTCCAGCATATGCAGGATTATTGATAATTTCCGGATCTCCTTCAACTCCCGCCGCCTTTCCGATCCTCACCGGGAGTTCAAGAATATTTTCAGCCATAACATCCATCCCCTTCATTAAAACTGCCCCGCCGGTCAATACCACCCCTGCATTCATCATTTTGTGGTGGCCTTGTTTCGTAATCTCCTTCTTTATCAGACTGAACAATTCTTCTGCACGCGGCTGCAGTATCTCTATAAGATGGGTTCGTAATATTTTCTTGCCTGCTTTGCCATCACTGTAACCTGTCTCTATCTCCTCCTCCCTGTTTATAAGAGAAAGCATTGAACAGCCGTGTGATATTTTCATTTGCTCGGCATCACGTGAAGGGATCCTCAAACCTATCGCAACATCATTGGTAAAATTGATCCCGCCTACTTCCAGCACCGAGGAATAAAAAATATTACCTTCCTGAAAAAGCGCCATATCAGTTGTACCGCCGCCGATGTCTATAAGAGCAACTCCGAGGTCTTTTTCGTCCTGTGTAAGCACTGCGTCTGCAGTAGCAACGGGCTGAAATACAACATCTATGACCTCAAGCCCGGCTTTCCGGCAGCATTTAGTAAGATTCTGTATTGACGCAGCCGCTCCGGTAATTATCTGTACCCTGGATTCAAGCCTTACTCCGGCCATCCCGCGCGGGTCTGTAATTCCGCTTTGTCCGTTCACAATAAATTCCGACGGAATAACATGAAGTATCTCTTTATCAAATGGAATGGCGACCGCCCTTGCCGCATCAATAACCTGTTCAACCTCCCTGACGCCTATCTCACTCTCTTTTACAGCGATAACCCCCTGACTCGCTATATATTCAATGTGTTTTCCTGTAACTCCTACATTGACCATTTTTATATCTACTCCTGTTAACTCCTCTGCCTTTTGTACAGCTTCCCTGATGGATTCAACTGCCTGCTCAATGTTAATAACGACCCCCCTCTTAATCCCTTTAGAGGGAGCGCTCACTGCGCCGATAATATTCACCCCCCTGATTCCCCCCTTGGCAAGGTGGGATAAAGAGGGGTTATTATCTTTAGCAGTGTGAACTTCCCCGACAACAACGCATACCTTTGCAGATCCCACATCAAGGCCTACCACGATGTTGCTGTTTTTTGCCGTCACGTCTTTAATAAATCCAAAATTCATGTTTTTAAAAGCTGAGAGCTGACAGCTGACAGCTATCAGCCTCTCCGTCTCCTCTGTGGTTAATAATCATGAAATCTTCTTCTCCTTCTTCTCCTTCTTTTCTTTCTTCTCCTTGTCCTTATCTTTTTCCTTCTCCGGTATTAACGGCTTCACGATAACGGATTCCTTAAACCTCAGGTCCACATATTGAATAGGGATGCCCCTTTTCCTCAATTCCGGTTCAAGCTCCAACCATTTTTCAAATTTTTCCGAATATTGTCCGTAGCCGACCTTGATGAACTCTCCGTCAATATTCACGTTAAGCCCGTATGAATCCATACCTATTTCAAGGAACTGCCTGTCAGCAATAATATTTTTTTCAGCCAATGCAGCGACCAGCTTCATAGCCTCTGACATATTTTTTTTATATCTTGGATCGATTCCCCTGATCACCGGAAGAAACGGCGTGACAGCATCCTGAAGTTTCTCCATAACATTTCCATCATCATTAACAAGGAACGTCTCTTCCCCAAAACTCAGCAGAGCTTTCGGAACAGCTTCTTCAATTTTGATAATAAGTGTCCCGGGAAGCTGCCAGCGCAGCGATACTTTGTTAATCCAGGCATTGCGCTTGAGTTTTTCTTCAATCTCTTTCATGTGAAGATTAAGCAGAGGCTCCCTGCGAATGTTAAGAATATCTTCAATATCTCTTTTATTGAAATGGTTGTTGCCGGATATCTGAATATCCCTGACATAGAATGCCTGCAACAGAAAATATGCACCTGAAACAGCAGATACGGTAAGTATCCCGGCCAAAGAGAAAACCGTTATTCTCCTTACATAGAAGGCCAGTTTTCCTTCACGGCGGGCTGCCGATTTACGTTTATTATTCTTTGAGCGCAAGTCTTATAATCTCCTCTAAAAGGCCGTTAAAACTCATACCGGCAGACTTTGCTATTTTAGGAAGCAAACTCGTTGTCGTCATGCCGGGCAATGTATTAACCTCAAGAACGTGCGGAATTCTGCTGATCTCATCTATCCTGAAATCAACCCTGCTGGCCCCTGAACATCCGAGGGCCATATGCGCTCTCAGGGCTGCATCCTTTACACTTTCATACACCGGTTCATCTATCTCAGGAGGGATGATATAATCAGTAAGCCCTGATGTATACTTTGCCTCATAGTTATAAAATTCCAGCGAGGGCCTCACCTCCACTCCGCCAAGGACTTTCTGTCCAAGAATGCCGATATGAATTTCTTTTCCCGGGATGAATTTTTCTATCATTGCCCTCTGATCAAATGCAAACGCTTTCTCAAGACATGAGGCCAGATCCTTTTCCTCCTTGACAATACTGACGCCGATACTTGAACCCTCCGAAACCGGCTTTACAACCCATGGCAGAGGAAAGTTCGGAGTTTGGAGTTCAGAGTTACCACCCAGTTGTCCCCCCTTAGCAAGGGGGGATAATAACTTTTGACTTTTGACTTTTGACTTTTGACTTACAACTATAAACGGCGCTACGGCAAGTCCATGATACAAAAATATTTTCTTGGACGCCTCCTTATCCATCGCGAGCGCAGATGCAAGAACGCCCGAGCCTGTATAGGGAATTCTCAATACTTCAAGCATTCCCTGGATAGCGCCGTTCTCTCCGATCCCTCCATGTAGCGCAAGAAATGCAAACTTGATCTTTTCTTTTTTCAGCGTATTCACGATATCTTTACTGATATCAATGGGCGCTGCAATATATCCAAGCTCCTGGAGGCTCTGATATATTGCGAGACCGCTCCTGATGGAAATATCCCTCTCGGAAGACTCGCCTCCCATCAAAACGCCGATTTTTCGAGTTGTGATTATTGATTTAGTCATATAACTATGCACCACCTATCTTAAATTTGAAATTGCAAATTTTAAATTTTAAATTTTAAATTTCTCCCTACGATCTTTATCTCCGGCTCAAGGACCACACCGCTATGTTCCTTAACCCGCACCTTTACTTTCTCCATCAGCGCAATAAAATCCATATACGTGGCCTTGCCTTTGTTTATAAAATAGTTAGCATGTCCCGCGCTCACCTCTATATCGCCTATCCTCATCTCTTTGCATCCGGCTGCGTCTATTAACCTGCCTGCTGCATCGCCTGCAGGATTTTTAAAGACACACCCTGCCGAAGGTTCCAAAAGAGGCTGGGTCTCCCTCTTTTTCCTGAGAAACTCCTTTATCCTATTTAAAATATCGTCAGATTTATCTCTGTTCAGTGAAATGTTTGCGCTGAGTATCATCGAAGATTCGGGGAGATTTGAACTCCTGTATGAAAAGTTCAGGTCATCTTTTTGCAGAATTCTGATCTCTCCATTAATATCCATAAGTGCGATACTAACAAGCACATCTTTAATCTCCACGCCGAAAGAGCCTGCGTTCATATAAACAGCGCCGCCAAAATAGCCCGGTATACCTGCAAGCGCTTCAACCCCTGCACATCCGTTTTTTTGTGCAAAACTTATTAATTTTGCAAGCGTCACTCCTGCCCCCACATATAAAACAGCATTTTTATCATTCGTCTCTCTTGTAAATTCAATTTTATTGAATGCCTTCAAAGATATTACAATCCCTTCTATCCCTCCATCTGAAACAAGCAGGTTCGTCCCTCCTCCAAAAATAAAAACCGGGATCTGTTCCCTCTTTGCAGAAAGCAGAATGTTTTTCAAAGATACAGGGTCCTCAGGAAATGCCAAAATCTCAGCAGGTCCGCCTATCCTCAAAGACGTATGGGCTGACATGGGCTCATCAAACCTTACTTCACCCTTAAAAAGGCCCTTGGCTAATATCTCTTTTATTGCTATATCATGCACTGTTACGCTCAACATTAATCATTTGTCATTCCCGTGAAAACGGGAATCCAGTTCCTTGTTTTCATTAATTGCGTTTGGATTCCCGCTTTCGCGGGAATGACGCTGCAATAACTATCCATTTTTCATATTGCATCCTTTATTTTTCAGAAACTCCTCTCCTATTTTCCACACATCACCGGCCCCGAGAGTCAATAAAGTATCGCCTTCTCTCAATTCCTTGATAAGACAATTTAATACATCTTTGCGGTCCTTGATATATTCAGCATCCTTATTGGTATTCTTTATCCCTTTCAGTAAATTCTCTGAATTGATCCCCTCTATCGGCATTTCTCCTGCAGGATAAATGTCCATAAGCACCACCTTGTCGGCATCCGTGAAGGCATAGCAAAATTCATTAAATAAATCACGTGTCCTCGTATACCTGTGCGGCTGAAACAGGACAACCAGCCTGCCTTTTCGAGTTGCGAGTTGCGAGTTGCGAGTTTTGAGTTGCTTATTCTTTTTTCTGACTTCTGACTTCTGACTTCTGACTTCTGCACTTTTTATCATCACCTCTTTTGCCGCCCTCAAAGTCGCCATAATCTCTGCCGGATGATGCCCGTAGTCATCAATTATTTTAATTCCCGAGCCCATGCCCTTTATCTCAAAACGTCTCTGCACCCCGCTGAAATTCTGCAGTGCCTTCCTTATGTCATCCATATTCATTTCAAGCTCATTGGCAACGGCAATCGCTGCAAGACAGTTGCACACATTGTGAACGCCGAAAAGCGGAACTTCAAATATCCCGATGGACTTGCCGTTTAAAACAGCTTCAAATGTGGTACTTAACCCGTCTGTCTTAATATTTTTTGCCACAAGATCGAGATTATCGCTTAATCCGTATGTGATAAATCTCCTCTGCATCTTTGGTAAAAGTTCTTTAATATGCTCATTGTCGCCATACAGAATAGAGAGTCCATAAAACGGTATTTTATTCATAAATAAAAGAAAGGCGCTTTTTATTTCATCAATAGTCTTGAAAAAATCCATGTGTTCCCTGTCTATGTTTGTAACAACGGCAATCGTAGGCGAGAGTTTCAGAAAAGAACCATCGCTTTCGTCTGCCTCGGCAACAAGGAATTCCCCCTGGCCGAGCCTTGCGTTGCTTCCCATGCCCTTTAATTTCCCCCCTATTACCACCGTTGGATCGAATTTGCCTTCGCCAAGGACGCTTGCAACCAATGAAGTTGTCGTTGTCTTTCCGTGCGCCCCTGCCACAAGAACGGCGTATTTCAGTCTTGCAAGTTCTGCAAGCATCTCCGCCCTTGGTATAACAGGAATTGCTAGTTTGCGCGCAGCCTCAACTTCCGGATTATAAGAAGATACCGCCGAAGATATAACAACAACATCTGCATCTTTTACGTTTTCCTGTTTATGTCCTATGTCGATATTAATTCCCTGTCCTCTTAATCTGCGGGTGGTTTCAGATTCCTTCATATCCGAACCCGTTACTTTATAGCCAAGATTATAAAGAACTTCGGCGATACCGCTCATGCCGACACCGCCTATACCAACAAAATGAATTTTCTCAAAACGTTTGTACATAGTTTAAAAAATCTCCCCTCGCCCCTCTTTGTCAAAGAGGGGAATAATTACCTCCCCCTTTGGAAAAGGGGGATGCAGGGGGATTTTATAAATATTTGTTTTTAAATCACTATATGGCATTTTATAATTTACAATTTGCAATTTTTTTTAAGAAGTCCCATCATAAGTTCGATTATCCTGTTTGTCGCTTCCGGATTTCCGAGAGATTTGCTTGTACGCTCCATATGTCCGATTGCATCCGGGTCCTGCAACAGGTATTTAATTGCATCGGCAAGCGTTTTGCCGTTTAATTCTTTATCAAGGATCATCTGCGCTGCCCCAACATCCCAGAGTTTCCTCGCATTGATTTCCTGATGGTTGCCTGCTGCAAACGGATACGGCACAAGTATTGCTGCCTTACCACACGCTGTCAGTTCAGCAAGGGTGGTTGCGCCGGCCCTCGAAATAATCAGGTCAGCCGCTGCATATGCATCAGCCATTTCATATGCGAATGGCATGACCGTTCCCTTAAACTCGCGCATACGATATGCCTCCTTAACAGCGTCTAAATCCTTATCACCTGTCTGATGCAGGAACTGGATTTTATCTTTAAAAGGCTCAAGGTATGCAAGCGCCTCGCTTACAGCATTATTTATATGTGTTGCGCCAAGACTCCCTCCAAATACAAATATGGTAAAAAGATCCTTGTTAAGACTGAATTTTCTATAACCTCTTCCCCTGTCGCCTTTCAGTATCTCCGTCCTTACAGGGTTGCCTGTCAGATATGTCTTTTCCTGCGGGAAGAATCTAATACTCTCATGGTATGTTACAGCTACTGTATCAACGAATTTTCCGAGCAATTTATTTGTAAGGCCGGGAAGTGTATTCTGCTCATGGATCATTGTGGGGATGCCCATCATTGAGGCACACAGGACCACCGGTCCTGAACTATAGCCGCCTACCCCCAGCACCAATTCCGGCTTAAGCTCTTTCAATATCCTTTGGGAATCCCTTAATGCTACAGGTATCTTAAGCGCTGATTTAATTGTGCTGAAGATATTTTTTCCTACAAGGCCTTCAGATTTTATAAACCTTATATCATATCCTTCCTTGGGTACTATCTTTGATTCTATCCCTCTCGCTGTTCCGACAAAGGTAATCTTAATGTGGGCAATTTTCATTTTTAATTCTTTCGCAATGGCAATTGCCGGAAAGACATGTCCTCCTGTACCGCCACCTGCTATAACAATATTCATCCTGGTCCTTTCATCTCTGCCCTCTTTGCGGTTTATTAAACATGTAACTATTACGTGAGGCAGAGCTGTCAATATACATCCTGTTCTCCGTTATCCTGGTGTCATTTTTCTTTGATATGTTTATCAATATCCCGACCGCAGCCAGGTTGATAAGCAGCGATGAACCCCCATAGCTTACAAAAGGCAGCGGCAGCCCCTTTGTGGGCATCAGTCCTGTTGTTACTGCAAAATTGATGATCACCTGAACGCCTATCATCATCGTTAAACCAATCGTCAGAAAATAACTGAACGTATCGCTGGTTTTTCCGGCAACCTTAATGCCTTTTATAAATAAGTAAAAGAAAAGAGCCAGCACAAAAACGGCGCCTATAAGCCCCAGTTCTTCCCCTATCAGCGAATAAATAAAGTCTGTATGCACTTCCGGAAGGAAATACAGCTTCTGCTTGCTCCCTCCAAGCCCCAGTCCTGTTAATCCGCCGTTCCCAAATGCGATAAAAGATTGTATTAGCTGGAATCCGCTGCTGAGAGGATCTTTCCACGGGTCAGTAAAAGACATGATCCGCTTCATCCTGTATGATGAAGATGTAATAAGTATATAAATTGCCGGCAGGGCCGCTAAAAACATTGCTCCAATGTAATTTAACCTTACGCCGCCGAGGAGCAGGAGTCCCATAGTGAGAATCCCCAAGCTCATTACCGCTCCAAAATCAGGCTGAAGAATGATAATACCCTGAAATGCGATCATGACACCGACAGGTATAATAATGCCATAACGCAGGTCCTTCATTCTGTGCAGGTTTTTATCCATATAATCGGCAAGGAATATGACCATCACTATTTTTACAAACTCCGAAGGCTGAAATGTGATAACCCATAACCAGATCCATCTCCTCGCGCCTTTTGCAGCGATCCCGATCCCGGGCACAAATACCAGTAATAATAGAATAAATGAGACGATCAACAGTACATGCACCAGCGATATTTGATATGATGCTATCCTGAAAAGCGGCCGTCTCAAGGTCATATAATCAGTTCTTGACAATATTATCATCGCAGCAGTTCCGACAAATACCGTAAAGATATGACTCAATAAATAATGAAAACTGTTGCTGTATTTCTTCATGGACATCAGAACGGTCGAACTATAGACCATCAGTATGCCCATGCATACCAGCAGAGAAACAGAAATTATAATACCGCGTGCATCTTTAGAGTTCATAATAATTCTTCGTGACTCGTTACGCGTAACGCGTTACGGGTTTTATCTTGTAGTTTTTTACAATTTATTTTTTTCATTGTTAATTTTTAATTGAATAACTGCCTCTTTAAACTTCCTCCCTCTGTCTTCAAAATCCTGAAACATGTCGAAACTTGCGCAGCCTGGAGACAACAATACCACATCGCCTGCAGAAGCCTTTGATAAAGATAATTCAACGGCAGAATCAATATTGTCAGCTTTAAGTGTTTCCGTTGCTCCCCCCAATGCCTTTGCAATTTTTTCCTTTGCCACGCCGATCAGAATAAGTGTTTTAACCTTTTGTCTTACCAGAGTTTTCAGGACAGAAAAATCGCTTCCTTTATCCAGTCCGCCCATGATCAATATCACATTATTGAACCCTTCCAGTGATTTTGCAACAGCGCCTACATTCGTACCCTTTGAGTCATTAATGAATTTGACCCCTCTGATCTCGCTGACAAATTCCAGTCTGTGTTCAAGCCCGGGGAATTGCCTTAACGCATTTCTCACAGAATCTAAAGGACATCCTGCGATCAAGGCAACCAATGAAGCAGCCATTGCATTCTCGATATTGTGAACGCCCTGGATGCGGATTTCATTCGCGTTAATCCGTAGGGGCGATTCATGAATCGCCCCTACAATAGATTCAGGCAAATTGCAGTAAATAATGCCATCTTTCAGATAAATTCCCTCTACCTCTCTCATACGGCTGAAATAGAAGATGTAAGGTTTTTCACTTTTAGTTTCCAACTTCTCATTTGCCACTTCCATTAACACAGGATCATCTGCATTAAGGATCAGAAAATCCCCTGCCGTTTGATTCTCAAAGATCCTTGCCTTGGCATAAATATATTCTTCCATGCTGTGATACCTGTCAAGATGATCAGGCGTGATATTCAGAAGGACTGCGATCTTAGGCCAGAACTCTTTAATTGTCTCAAGCTGAAAACTTGAGATCTCTGCAACGATGTAATCAATGGGCGTAGGGGCGGGTTTCAAACCCGCCCCTACAAATTTTAAAATCTCCTCTGTCAAAGCAATACCGATGTTCCCGCCAAGCAGCGTCTTAAACCCCGCCTCTTTCAGCATCAGGTCCACAAGTGTAGTTGTAGTTGACTTGCCGTTCGTACCTGTTATGCCTATGAAATCGGGAACAATATTGTAGGGGCGGGTTTCAAACCCGCCCTTACGTGATATCACCATGTAAGCAAGCTCAAGCTCCCCGATCACCGGTATCCCTTTTGCCTTCGCACTTTCAAGAGGGGGTATATCAAGCGGCACCCCGGGACTTATCACTATCATATCCGCTGCATCAAAAGCCTCTGATGGATTGCCGTCTGTCATAACTTTTACGGCCGGGAACAATCTTTTAATATTAGTCTCCAGAACGCTGCGGGATTTGGTATCCGTAATAGTCACTCTCGCCCCTAATTCGGACAGGAGATTTGCAGCGCCTGTTCCACTTCGCGCAAGCCCTACCACTAATATGTTTTTATCTTTGAACATGTTTATCTTTTCTTGCATTGTTATCATTTATATGTAATCTATTGGGCGAGGCAGCGCCTCGCCCCTACCTAACCTATATCCTATAACCCATAATCCATAATCCTTTTCTTTTCATCTAACCTTTAACGTTGTCAGACTCAAAAGCGCAAGGATAATGCCTACTATCCAGAACCTTACGATCACTTTTGACTCAGGCCAACCTTTCATTTCAAAATGGTGATGGATAGGCGCCATCTTAAAAACCCTTTTCCCGGTAAATTTAAAAGACGCAACCTGGATTATTACCGAGAAAGTCTCAATAACAAAAATAGCGCCGACAATCGTCAGAACAATTTCCTGTTTGGTTATAACTGCAAGCGTTCCGAGCGCGCCGCCGAGAGAAAGTGAACCTACATCTCCCATAAAGATCTCGGCAGGGTAACTGTTATACCAGAGAAAACCGAGGGCAGCGCCAAACATGGCCCCGCAGAAAACTGTCAGTTCTCCCGTCCCCTGCAGGTAAAGCACATTAAGGTATTGCGAGAAACCTGCATGTCCTGAAATATATACGAATACAGCATTTGCAAGGGAAGCAACACCTACTAATCCGATCGCAAGCCCGTCTATCCCATCGGTCAGGTTTACCGCATTGGAGGCCCCGACAATTACAATAATAGTAAAAGGGACATAGAACCAGCCAAGATCAATAAGCCATTTTTTAAAAAAAGGAATGCTCAATTTTGCGATATAAATATCGTTGGGATCATAATAAAAAGTGAAACCTAAAGCAATTGCGAGTGCGATCTGTGCGCCGAATTTATACCAGCCGCCTAAACCCTTCGGGTTTTTCTTAATAACCTTAAGATAATCATCCGTTAAACCTATTAGTCCAAAACCTATTAATGCCGCCAATATAATTAATAGATATTTATTGCTCAGATCGCCCCACATTAAAACACTCACAACCACGGATAAAATAATTATGATACCGCCCATTGTGGGGGTGCCCTCTTTTTTCAAATGGGTCTGCGGGCCGTCATCCCTGACATATTGTGTCATACTGAATTTCCTGAGTTTTCGAATGATCAAGGGAGCTGCTGCAAAAGTTATGAACAAAGAAGTAATGATAGCTAACGCCGTCCTGAATGTAATATACCTGAAGACATTAAACGGGGAGTAATAGTCATGTAAATAATAAAACAGCTTATATAGCATGCGATATTCTCCCGGCTATTTTCTCCATCCGCATCGAGCGCGAACCCTTGACCAGCACTGTATCTCCCCGCTTTACAATATTAATAATATCTGAGTTAACATCATCTGCATCTTTGAATGTATATACCTCTGGCAAGGCTTTCCCGCCTTTTGACTTTATACATTCCTCAACTGCAAGTTCCATCATCCGGCCGACTGCTATAAACACATCAACATTCATTTCAGATATCATTTTCCCGAGGTTCCTGTGTGCATCCTCCGAAAATTCATTCAACTCAAGCATATCCCCGAGCACAGCAACCCTTCTTCCGCCAATTCCAGGACGAACCAGCTCTTTAAGTGATCCTTCCATTGATGACGGATTTGCATTATATGAATCATTGATCACTGTTATCCCTTCACTTTCTATTATCTCAAATCTCATAGGGAAGGCCCTGAAATCTTCAAGCGCCGTTTTTATTTCATCAATTTTAATGCCTAATGAAAAACACACAGCCGATGCCGCAAGCGCATTATATATATTAAAAACGCCATGTATATTCAGATCGACGGCTATAATCCCCTCACCTTTGAATTCCAGTTTAAAACTGCTCCCCTTCCCTGTTGCCTGAACATCTTTAGCCATGACGTGAGATTCATTATTTATTGAAAAAGTGATAATTTCTCCGCTAAATTTCTTTACCTCTGTTACTCCCTGCATTAAAAAAACATCATCAGCATTCAAGACTGCTACGCCGACCCTGTCAAGCATTTCAAGCTTGGCATCCCTGATCGCCTCATAGCTGCCAAGCATGCCGAGATGTGCAGCTCCTATATTGGTAATAACTCCATGGGTCGGTACAGCTATCTCGCACAATCTCCTTATTTCTCCAGGGGCATTCATCCCCATTTCAAGCACAACTGCCTCATGATCAGGTTCAAGCCTCATGAGACTTAACGGCAAGCCGATATGGTTATTAAGATTGCCTTCGTTCTTTAATGTCTTAAACCTTCGTGAAAGGATCGAATACAACATCTCTTTTGTTGTTGTTTTGCCGTTGCTGCCGGTGATCGCAACAACAGGGATATCCATTTTCATCCTCAAAAAATGCGCAAAATCCTGCAGGGCCTTCAGGGTATCTTTTACACAGATTATTACCCTGTTTTTCGGCATTGCGGGAGACCTGGAATCCACAACCGCTCCCCCGCCCTTCAAAAGCGCCTCATTAAGGAAATTGTGTCCGTCGAACCTTTCTCCCCGAACGGCGAAAAACAATTCTCCCTCTCCGATGGTCCTGGAATCTATTGAAGCGCCGCTGAATGTCTTAGAATTTTCAGTAAGCAGTTCTCCTCCAGTTGCCTTAATGATCTCGTCTGTTGTCAAAGTCATAGCTGTCAGCTGTCAGCTATCAGCTAACAGCTTTTTAATCTCCTCCCGTAAAACCTCTTTATCGCTAAAGTGATGTCTCACTCCCCTAATTTCCTGATAATCCTCATGACCCTTCCCGGCAACAAGAACTGTGTCGCCTTCATTTGCCATGGCAACCGCCTCCCTGACTGCATCTGCCCTGTCAGGCTGTACTATAAAATTGTTTGTACCTATGCCTTTTAATATATCTTTAATTATTTCCAGAGGGTCCTCATTTCGAGGGTTGTCAGAAGTTACAATTGCAAAATCACTTAACTCTGCCGCTGCTGCGCCCATTAAGGGCCTTTTGGTCCTGTCCCTGTTGCCGCCGCAGCCAAAGACCGTTATCACTCTGCCTTTTGTTAAATGCCTGGCCTCCTGAATAAGTTTTCTCAGGGCATCATCTGTGTGCGCATAGTCAACTATACATAAAAATCTCTGCCCCTCATCTATATTTTCAAAACGGCCCTCAACAGGTTTTGTATTCTGAACGCCCTGCTGTATCACATCCTCATTTATGCCGAGGGAATAGGCTATTCCAACTGATATGAGAATGTTATATACATTGAAGCGTCCTATAAGATTTGAATTTACTGTAAACCTGCTTCCCGGCGTCTGTATATCAAATGACATGGCAGAAGGAAAACTTTTTAAAATCCCCCCTTGCCCCCCTTTTCCAAAAGGGGGGGGATTCCCCTGACCGCTGACTGCTGACTGCTGACTACTGATCTCTCTGATATTCTCCGCCCTTATCATCGCTCCTTCTTCGATACCACAAGTTATCACTTTGCGGTTAAGCGTCTTTGCTAACGGCCTTATCTTAGGATCATCAAAGTTCAGGACGGCTGTTCCTTCAGGATCAAGATAATCAAAAAGCAGGCATTTCGTCTTGAAATATTCATCCATTGTACCGTGAAAATCGAGGTGGTCCTGCGAAAAATTTGTGAAGGCTGCTGCCTTGAAAGAACATCCTTCTATCCTTTTAAGGGCCAGCGCATGAGATGAAACCTCAAGTACAGCGTAATCCATTTTATTATACACCATCTCGCTTAAACACCTCTGCAGGTTTAACGACTCAGGGGTTGTATGTGATGCAATCATTTTACTGCCTCCAGTGATATAACAGATGGTTCCCATAAGACCGGCCTTTTTACCGCCTGCATCAATAATGTTCTTTGTGATAAAACTTGTTGTTGTCTTACCATTGGTACCTGTAATTCCGATTAATGATAAATCTTTGGAGGGCTTGCCGTAGAATGCGGCAGAGATAAGCGCCAGCGCTTCTCTGCTGTCAGTTACTTCAATAAAAGCAACCTTGTCCTGAAGCGCATACTTAAATGCATCTGTTACATCTGCTACTGCCATCTCTGAAACAACGGCAACAGCCCCCCTGTTTACCGCGTCTTTAATATAATTGTGGCCGTCTACGGAAAAACCTCTCACAGCCACAAACAGATAACCCTTCTCTACAAATCTCGAATCATAAGCGATCCCCTTAATTTCTGCGTTTAAAGGTCCTGTTCTTCTTACTTCGAGACCTTCTAAAAGTTTTAATAATGTCATTTATCACATTAGATAAATTCACTTATAAATTCCATCTGCCTCATCAACCTTTTTCTGACGCTTCAGATACTGACCGTCAGAATAGATCCTCTAACGGGACCTGCTGACAAGATAAATTCTGTTCTCTTCCTTTTCCATCGGTATATCAAGATATGAAAAAGTATTTTCAATAATATTTTTAAATACAGGCGCTGCAACAAGCCCGCCATATGTCTCACCAACCGGCTCATAAACAACCACAATAAGCGCCACCCTGGGATCATCAGCAGGGGCGAATCCCACAAACGAACTTACAAATCTGTTCTTTGAATAATGCCCTGTTTTGGTATCGAATATCTGGGCGGTACCTGTCTTGCCTGCAACCAGATTTCCTTTCACATTTGCACGCTGCGCTGTGCCGCCCTCTTCAACAACAGTCTTTAGAATATCCCTGAGTGTTGCAGCAGTTGCTTTGGAAATAACTCTTCTTACCTCGGCTGGAGAATTCCGTTTAATGCTTTTACCGTCCGGCGAGATTATCTCGGAAACTATATAAGGCTTCATTAACACGCCGCCATTTGCTATTACCGAGTAGGCTGTCAACATCTGTAAAGGCGTCATTCCTATTTCCTGACCTATCGACATACAAGCTAAAGAGGTACCGGACCATTTCTTTACATTCCTGAGAATCCCCTTTGCTTCACCGGGGAAGTCTATGCCGGTCTTATCACCAAAGCCAAACCGTTTCATATACTCATAATATTTTGTTGCACCGAGCCTCATTCCAACCTTTACTGCGCCGACATTAGAAGATTTCTTTATAACCTCCTGAAAATTCAGCACCCCGTGCCTGTGAACATCATGGATCGTTTTCCCTGCAACAGCAATAGAGCCTTTTGAGACATCAAACATGTCATTCAGACTGACCGCTTTCTCCTCTACAGCGGCAGATGCAAGAATTGACTTCATAGTAGACCCCGGCTCGTAGATATCTGTAATGGCCCTGTTCCGCTTCTCTTCCCCGTCTGACATTGCCGGGGAATTGGGGTCATATGTAGGTCTGTTCGCCAATGCAAGGATCTCTCCTGTCACCGGATTCATCATGATCGCAACAGCAGCCTTTGCCTTCCTCTCTTCCATGACATTTGTTAATTCTCTCTCAACAATATACTGAAGTCCTTCATCTATCGTTAGAATAATATTGTTGCCGGGGACAGCCTCTTTAACATCACTGACAAGGCTTTTGCCGCGTGCATCCCTGGCCACCGGAACACTTTTCACCTCGCCTTTCAAATAATCATTGTAAACAAGTTCAAGTCCGGCAATCCCTTTGTCATCTATATTGGCAAACCCCAGAATGTGCGATGCTGTCTGCCCTTTGGGATAATAGCGTTTAGGTTCCGTTACAAAACCTATCTCCCCATCTTTGAACGAGGACTTAAGTGCGCTTAATTTGCGGCTGTCCTCAAGGTCCATTCTTCTCGCAACCCAGGTAAAAGACTTCCCCTTTTTTTTCAGCAACAGGTTGTTTATTTCTCCGGTTGAAATCTTTATTATCGGTGAGATCTGTGATGATAACCTTGCTGTGTCTCTCACTTTGGAAGGCACCGCATAGAGAGAGTCCGTCTCAATATTTGTAGCCATCTCTTTCATGTTCCGGTCCCATATCACTCCCCTCTGTGGCGTCAATGTTTTTTCGTGGATATACTGCTGTGCAGCCTGTTCAGACAGTTTCTCATGGTCAAATATCATAAGATTGATAAGGCGGAACAATATAACAGCAAAACCAAATAATATTACTGTAGTTATTACTATGGCCCTTTTCCTGCTGTTTTCTAGAGAACTCTTTTTCAGATCTTCATCCCAAAGCATTCTCTCTTCTGTCTTTTGTATTCTTTTTTTTATCATTTGTATCACATTTAAAGCACATTCAGACACAGAGGTACAAAGTTACAAAGCAATACCAGCAAAACACTCTATGCCTCAGTGCCTTTGTCACTTTGCGCCATGTTAATCAGGCTCATCCCAGAAAATTATTATCATCATGGTTTTATTTCAAGGATGCCTTGTAAGGACCTGCGACCATCGTCCTCTTAACATAAAAAACATTTTCCCTCATGGGAAGAGTCATGCCGAGACGGCCGAGGGCGACTTTCTCTATTTTCTCTGTTGAGTAAAAATTCGCCCGTTGCGCAACCGCCATTTTTCTTTCACGTACAAGTTCCGCCTTCATTTTATCAAGCTCCCCGAGCTCATATTTCATATTTACTACAGCGGCCTTAAGCCATATGATCGCAAATAGACACAATACAAAATAAAGTAAAAAGCCGAATTTCAGTAACATCTTCTTTTTGCCGTTCTTTGTTCTTCTCTTAGTCATATTTTCTCCCCAACCCTGAGCTTTGCGCTCCTTGATGAAGGGTTTGATCTTTCTTCCTCCCTGCATGGGACAAGAGGTTTTTTGGTTATAATTATGAACAAACCATCTTTTGCCAATTTTTTGAAAGCATTCTTTATGATCCGGTCCTCGAGAGAATGATAAGAAAGCACGCAGAATCTGCCCCCTTTTTGCAGCAACCCCGCTCCTGATGCTACCGCTGCTGACAGTTCCTCGAGCTCTTTATTGACCTCGATCCTGATCGCCTGAAAAGTCCTCGTTGCAGGATGGATCCTTCCCCTTCGGCCCACGGCTTTTTCGATAATACCGGCGAGCTCATCGCAGGAAGTGACCGGCTTTTTTTTCCGTGCATAAACAATGGCCCTTGCTATCTTCCTGCTGAATCTTTCCTCGCCGTATTTCCAGATTATGTCTGCAAGTTTTTTTTCAGGATATTTATTCACTACATCACGTGCTGTAAATTCCTGCGCTTGATCCATCCTCATATCCAGTGTTTCAGCCTTTACAAAGCTGAACCCCCTGTCTTCCGCTTTCAACTGTAATGTGGAAATCCCTGCATCAAGCAGAATTCCATTTACACTGTTAAAGCCCAGATCCTCCGCAACGCTTTTCATGTTCGAGAAATTATCCCTCACCAGATGAACATTGCTGTAATTGCTTAGGCGTTCTCTTGAAATTTCGAGTGCCATTTCATCTCTGTCTATCCCGATCAATACGCATCCACCTGATCGCTGAAGGATCGCCTCTGCATGACCGCCAAGCCCCACCGTTGCATCAATATATATTCCATCATGTTGAGGCTGAAGCATTTCAGTCACCTCCTTCAGCATTACAGGCACATGCTGTACATTCATCTAAAGACCATAACCTGCCAGTTTTTCTTCTACCGCTGCCTGGTCCACAGCAGAAAGGTCTGTTACCGCATCCCACTCTTTCTTGTTCCACAATTCTATTTTTTCAAGCTGTCCCACAATGACGATGTCTCCATTAATGCCCGCATCTTCCCTTAGTGCGGCAGGGACCAATATCCTTCCCTGACTATCGATCTCGCATTCTGTTGCTGAAGCGATCACTCTCCTGTTAAAAAGCTTAACGTCTTTGTCCATCTTGGGGAGCGCGCGCACTTTTTCTTCAAGCCTGCTCCACTCTTCCTGCGGGTAAATATGAAGGCAGCGGTCAAAGAGTGCATTTGCAGCAATGAGTTTTGTGTTATAATGATCGAAAATAATTTTTCTTAAAGGAGACGGGATGATTATTCTCCCTTTTGGATCAACTGTGTAATAATATTTTCCTGTAAAAGCTGGCATCTTCCTCCACTCCTCTCCACTTTTTACCACATATGATAAGTATAGGGATGTCGTAAGCACTTGTCAAGAAAAAAATAGCTACTATATTTTGTGGTATTTTAGGATTAATACACCACCTGTAGGGATAATGCGCAGGGAATACGCCTAAGTATAAAATTTGGGGCCTAATTTAATAAATCAAACTGTACATTTTTTAAGTTGATGTTCAAAAACTTGCATCCTTATTCTTTATTAATGTATTCTCAAATTAATGCCAGATCCGATAGAAAGTTTTCTGTATTATCTGACGGTCGAAAAAGGTCTTTCAGCAAACACGCTGGAAGCCTACAAGAGAGATATACAAAAATTTAGTGCTTATCTCGAGAACAACGGCAAGAGTATAATTAATTTTAAACGAAGCGATATTGTTTCGTTCATAACCGTTCTCCGCGACTCCGGCAATCAAGCTTCTACTCTGGCAAGAAATATCGCTTCGCTGCGGGGGCTATGCAAATTCCTGCTGATAGAAGGGATCATCAAGGAAGACCCCGTTGAAAATCTTTCTACACCTAAAGGATGGAAACGGGTTCCGAAAATACTCGGCTTCGAGGATATCTCTTCACTGCTCGAAAAACCACACGGAGAAACATTCTCACTCAGGGACAAAGCTATACTTGCGATCATGTATTCATCCGGCCTGAGGGCCAGTGAGGTGGTAAATATGAAAACAGGCGATATAAATTTTGAGGCGGGTTTTATCACCATTCAGGGAAAGGGATCAAAGGAACGGGTCATACCTGTAAATGAACCTGCTTTAAAAACGCTTAAACAATATATCGAAGAATTACGGCCTGCTCTTCTGAAAAAAAAGACAAGTCATTACCTGTTTCTCAGAAAAGGCGGAAAGCCTATGACAAGGCAGAGGCTATGGCAATTAATTAAAATGTATTCAAAGGAATTATCGATCAAGATATCTCCCCACACGCTCAGACATTGCTTTGCGAGCCATTTACTGGACGGCGGAGCGGACCTGCGGGCGCTCCAGAAAATGCTGGGGCATACTGATATATCAACAACGCAGATATATACAAAGGTCACGCCTGAGCGTCTGAGGAAGATCCATAAGGAATATCATCCGAGAGGGTGAGTTAACAGATAAATATAGATTCTATAAATTCTTCTCTGTTATTTCTCAAGGGTTATTTTCTATGTTTCTTCTTGACAATTTCTTTATAAAGTTCTCTTGCCGTTTTGTCCCCAAACAATTTCTTCTTAATTTCAAGATAGTCTGTTTTCTGAGACATAGTTTCCCTAAAGAAAAAAGCGGATTTCGTTATTCCAAGATTTTTCACAATAGCATCTACAACTTCACTTTTTAAATATTTCACATCTGGAAGTGTGTTGGTTTTAGTTGTCATCTGCACCCTCCTTCATAAAAACATCTAAAACAAAATCAACAGGGCTTATTGCATTTACCGTCCCTTTATATCTTTTAATTATTGTATCATCACAGGTAATAAAATAGGTAGCTTTCAGCTTTTCAGCACAGGCAATATGCAGAGCGTCAAGACCTTTTATTTGAAGTTGTTCAATTTCCTCTGCGCGTTTCAAAATGTTTTCAGTAAGGGACTGGATATGGGAAGCTTTTTGCAAACATAATTTCACAAACTCCATTCTCTCCTCATAAGGATTCCCGCTGTTTTCAAATAACAATACATCTGAAGAAACCAGATCAGTGGTACCTGTATCAATCATCATAAAGATTATCATCATGGAAGAAGCTTCCATATAGATCCTCGGCTGTGACTGATCATCAAAAATTCTGTTTAATGAACAGGTATCAATATAAACTTTCATTTTCTTGCCCTCCACAATCGCAATCTCTTCTTACTTCCTGATGGGGTGTATTTTATCAGTAACGGTTGAGGAAATTCTATTTAATTTCTTTTGAGCGATAAATGAAAGACCTGCCTCTCTATTTAAATCCTGTAATCAAGCGGTAAAATTTCCATGTAATCCTATGTGAGGAGATATTGTATATCCCTGCAGACGATAACCCGAACTGTTCACGAGGTATCCTTCGTTATCCGGATAGAATGCACCATATCTGGAATAAAATACATTGTCATTCGTATCTTTAAGAATAAACAGGCCATCCCCATCTATTGTCATTTCAAGAGAATCCTCCCCCACCGGATATCCCTTGATTACCGCACCATCAGCTTTAGTGCTACAGAAAATGAACAGCGTTAAGAATAGAGATAAGAAGACCATTCTATGCACATTACTGCAGAAATTCAGCATGATAAATTTATTGTTCATTTACCCCCCTTATAAAGTTGCCTGTTTCATATAGGGAAAGTGAAAAAAGCTTCAGCCGTCCCGGATAGAATATTGTAAACTTTTTTTAAGCTGTTTGTCAGTAAAAATATTCAAAATGAAGTCAATATCCGGCAAGCCGGTATGCTGACAAGCTTGACAGCCTGCAGGCTGAAGAGACAGCGCTTGATATTAAATTAATAGGTGTCACAGTGTCAGGTCTACATATTACAGATTTTTCATGAAGAATGTAGACCTGACACCATCCAGTTAAAGATTTACATGTCCGGGCGATTAATGGCATACTTAGCAATAACAGGCTTGCAGACTGCTCCTGTGGAGATAATATGAAGTATAAACTGCCTGAAGGATTTGATAAGCGGGAAGAAGCGATCGAGTCGCTCCTGAAAAAAGAGTCCGATACCGCTGGGT
>JAGVGM010000006.1 GCA_020057065.1 Thermodesulfovibrionia bacterium | reverse complement strand
CGGGAGCCCTTGGTCACCCACGGATGGCTATGTCTATCCCGACACGCCGTTGGAGAAATTCGAGATTCATGCCGCATCAGTCTTTATCCTCGGGAACACGCACTATCCCATGCACAGAAGGATAGGTGAAAAAATTATCATCAATCCGGGATCCTTGGGACAGCCCCGTCATGGTGGATGGCCATCTTATGCTGTGATCGATCTTCCGTCCGGCAACGTCATCTTCAAGGAAATCCGATACGACATGGCCTCCTTGTATTCCCAGATTGAGGAGGAAATGGAAACCAATCTTTATCTGAAGGAGGTTCTCAGCAGGGTCAAATGAAGGATCGACCTGTTATCCTCATATCCGCCGTCTGTGGAGATATAGGCGGAGGTGCCGTTCGCGCTCTCAGAGAATCAGTTTCAAGGCTAATCGGGTGCGACATGAGAGACGGGTGCCCCGTTAGTCCGATACTTGATTCTTTTTTCAGGGCGCCTGCCGCATCTAAACCGGATAAATACATGGCTTTTCTTAAGGATGTCATCAGAACTGAGAAAGTTGACGCATTGCTCCCAATTTCAGAGCCAGAAATCGAACTGCTCAACAAACAAAGAACTGAGATAGAATCGTTAGGAGTCAAGATTCTTCTCAACAATCAGCTTATTATCGAAAACTTCCTCGATAAGTTAAGGACTTCACATTTTTTAAATAGTATTGGAATCAAAACACCGCGAACTATTCTCTTGAGAGACTACGACGGGTCCATAGGGTTTCCCCTTATCATTAAGCCAAGAAGAGGATATGGAAGCAAACGTCTTTGGATAGTAGAAGATGAGGATGATTTGGCTTATGTAAAAAGAAAGGACGACGGTCTTCTAATCGTCCAGGAATACCTCGGCCTTGTTGAAGAAGAATACACAACGGGGGTGTTTTCCGATGGCCACAATATTTCATCCATTACTTTTAAGCGCCGTTTGGGTTTCGGGGGGCTTTCCGCAGAAGCAGTTTATTCTGAATGCCCATTTATGGAGGTACTCTCCGAGAGGATCGCTGCTGCCACAGGTCTATGCGGCAGTATTAATATCCAGTCGAGGCGCATTGACGAAAACCTTTTTGTCCCTTTTGAAATCAACCCAAGACTTTCAAGTACGCTGCCTTTCCGTAAACACTTTGGGTTTGACGATGCTGTATGGTGGCTTGATGCCTTACAGGGGAAAGCTCATTCTTATCGGAAGCTTTATAAATCAGGACGGGCTGTGCGGTTTGTATCTGAATGCTACTTTGATCTGGAGAAGTTTGAAGAAGATACCCGGCATGATGACTCTGTATGAATATTTCCTCCCGTGCACTGGAGTGGAGGAAAACCGCTGAGTCTTCAACCGGCCAACAAGGATGATCTTCATGAAGACCGTTGAACTAACTGAAGATCAATATGGAGCTTGGAATGAATTCTGCGCCCGGTCTGACGGAGCCTGGTTTTGGCATACTGTTGAATGGTTGAGGTATTGTGCCGCTTATCGGGAGAGTCTCTACGAAACCCGCGATCTCAGTTTTCTGCTTGTTGATGATTCCGGGATCTTAGCCGTCTGCCCGTTATTTCTTGAGAAAAAAGAGAGTAACGGTGGTGAAATCCATTTTGAGCTTACCGCTGCCGGCAGTGGCGGATTGATCATTGTCCCCGCTCTGCGCAATGACCTGAACGATGACCGACGCGAGAAGATATGCAAGGCGGCGTTTGAACACATCGACCTGCTGGCAAAACAAAATGGAGCTTTGCGTGCGATCTTCCGGTTGACGCCGCTTGCTCCCCGGCATGACTGCTATAACTGGCTTTTGAAACATGGCTGCCTCGACAGTTCTGTCCATACACAGATTATCGATCTTTCGCCTCCGCTGGAAGATCTCTGGAGTGCGCTCCGAAAAGGCCATAAGTATGACGTGCACCGCGGCGAGAGATATTATGATATCCACATTTACGACAAAGCGAATGCCGATGAAGAGGCTTTCGAGCAATACCGGCTCCTGCATCACAAGACGGCCGGGCGCATTACCCGCCCCCGGGAGACCTTCGCAATGATGTACGACTGGATACGGTTAGGCAACGGCTTGCTGTGCGGGGTAAGCAAAAATGGCCGGTATGCCGGTTTTTCATACATTGTCTTATACAAGGATAGCGCTTATTACGCATCGGCGAGCGATGACCCTGAGTTCGAAACGGACATTCCGGTTTCGCACGTGATTCAATGGAAAGTCATCCAGTGGTTAAGAGACAAGGGATATAAAAAATATGAGATAGGTCAGCAGCAGTTTGGAGTTCAGATTCACGATTGCCCGTCCCCCAAGGAGCTAAGCATCTCCTTTTTCAAAAGAGGCTTCGGGGGACGAACTGTCCCCGCCTATCGGGGGATAAAATATTACGATAAAGCCTCCATGGAAGCGGAGCTGAAACATAATTTAAACAATCTTCTCTTTTATTATTGGTCATGAGGTTACCGTTGAGTGCGCTCCCTCAAGATACATGCTTTGGCTCTGAGATCAAACCGGCAGGTCAGCCCGGCGACTGGACCGATCTTTTCGACCGGGCGTCCGTCGTCAGGGAGGCGAATGCCCTTATAGATGAAATAATCCAGACAATCCACGGGAAACAACTTAAAATACATGAGGGGCTGGATGTATGGGAACTCGCCTTATTGTCCCGTTTTCCGATCCATGTAGGAGTAAACATCTTTATGGAACGGCTGCTCCGGGCATTCCACGCGCGGGAAATGAAGCTGCCTCTGTCCTGTCCGGAGGGAGAATATCAACCGCATTATTTTAAAAATACCGACGAGGCAGTTACGACACATTATGTGGATTTTGCGCTGAACTATCAAATCCTTCGCCGGATTTATGAGGCGATTGGGGCACCCGTTGCCCGGTGCACTGAACAGATGACGGAACAGCCGCGCCCGCAGGACGCCCTTATCAATAAACCTCAACGTATTACCGATCAGGCAAAAAAAACCATCAAGGGATGTTTTGAATATTATGTAAGAACCTGCAAGCCTGCAGTGGTGGGGGAATATTCCAACTGGATGAGAGACCTTCTGCCGTTGACTGAGATGCTCAGTTTCGACTTTCCCGTACGCCACTATCCCGACGACAACGTAACCCGCGCCGCCATAAGAAACTGCTGCCAGACGGTTTTCCTTCGCGGTATTGACCGCATTCTGGGCATTAGGGACGACGAAAAAAACAAGCTGTCGGTTGTCTTTGCGGACTTTATGGATCACATCATACCGCAATCGGTTGTGGAAAGTCTGGAGGAAAGGTTTTCCTATTGTAAAGAATTGATAAAAAACTGGGAAGTAAAGCAGG
>JAGVGM010000010.1 GCA_020057065.1 Thermodesulfovibrionia bacterium | reverse complement strand
CTCTGACGCCTTCCTGTTAAGCTCGCTCATTATCGTGTATGCTTTCTTTTCCGCCTCGACTGTCGCCCGCCCGCCTTTGACGGCAGTTGCAATTATACCTGTGCCGAGCGGTTTGGTCAGAATCAGATAATCGCCCGGTCTTGCCCTTGAATTCAAAACAATCCTGTCAGGATGAACGATCCCAGTGACGGAAAGGCCATATTTAATTTCTTCGTCTTCCACGCTGTGCCCGCCTACAAGAAGCGTTTCCGCTTCCTTCAGTTTATCCGCTGCCCCGCGGAGAATTTCTCCCAAAACCTCTTTTGGCATTTTCTTAATCGGGAAACATACGATATTCATCGCGACAAGTGGCCTGCCTCCCATGGCATAGACATCGCTCAGAGCATTAGCTGCAGCTATCTGACCGAATATGTAAGGGTCATTCGCTATGGGGGTAAAGAAGTCGAGAGTCTGGATGAGCGCTGTCTCTTCCGATAATTTATAGACACCGGCATCCTCTCCTGTCTCATATCCCACAATCAGGTTCGGGTCTTTTACAAGAGGCAGCATCTCAAGTATTCCCTGCAGGTCCAACGGACCTATCTTTGACGCTCAGCCCGCAGCCTTTACCTTTTCCGCCAATTTAATCCCGGGCGAATGTTTATCTTTTTCCATAGTTGTCCTCCTGATAATAAATCTATAGTGTTTCTGATCTTATTTCAGAATGTTAACGGCGCATGCCTTGTATTCCGGCGTGCCTGCAATTTCATCTCTAAATTCCGAGGTCATGAGGTTCGTCAATGTTTCTTGATAGTGGAAAGATAGAAATAGCATTCCCTCCTGAGAACGGTCTGTTATTTTTGCTTTTACCTGAATCTCTCCGCGTTTTGATGCAACTTTAACCATATCTCCGTCTTTGATATTTAAACGTTTTGCATCTTTGAGATTTATCTCAAGAAGTTCTTCCGGGCAGAGTTCCATGATCCCTTTTACCCTCCTTGTCATAGACCCGTTGTTGTAATGCTCACGCCTTCGTCCTGTTATAAGCATGAAAGGGTAATCCCTGTCAGGGGCTTCCCCTGCGCCTTTATGGTCAAGGGGGATGAATGCGGCAAGTCCGCTTGGTCTTGAAAAAGACTTTTCATAAAGTATTGTTGTCCCCTGATGGTCTTTGGCAGGACAGGGCCACTGGAGACTTTCTTTATCGAGACGTTCGTAGCTGATGCCGCCATAGGCAGGCGCAAGGTTTGCGATCTCATACATAATCTCAGAGGGATGATTATAATTCATGAGATAACCCATACGGGTTGACAGCTCACATATAACCTGCCACTCTGCCATTCCCGGCAGTGGCTCAATTGCTTTTCTGATTCGCTGGACCCTGCGCTCTCCATTTGTGAAGGTTCCGTCTTTTTCTGCAAAGCTTGCGCCGGGCAGGATAACATGCGCAAATTTTGTAGTCTCCGTCGGGAAAATATCCTGCACCACCAGAAATTCAAGGGACTGCAATGCCTTCCGGATATGATGAAGATTCGGGTCTGTATGTGCCGGATCTATACCGAGTAAGTACATGCCTTTGAGATTCCCCTTCCGTGCTTCATCCAGCATCTCAACGGTCTTGAGTCCCGGCTTACTGCTGATTTTAATATTCCATGCCTTCTCGAACTTGGCCCTGCTTTTTTCATCAGCAACATAGTGATATCCCGGCAATGCGTTTGGAAGAGGCCCGACATCACAGGCCCCCTGCACATTGTTCTGTCCTCTGAGGGCCATAACTCCTGTTGAAGGCCTTCCAATCTGTCCGCAGACAAGCGCAAGATTAGCGATTGCAATCGCGTTCTCTGTACCGGTCAGATGTTCGGTAACTCCAAGACCATAAAGTATCATTGCGTTTTCTGCCTTTGCATACAGATGTGCTGCTTTATACAGTTTATCTTTTGAAATGCCTGTTATACTCTCCACTCTTTCCGGTGTGTATTCACTGACCTTTTTCTTTAATTCTTCAAATCCCTCTGTTCTTTGAGAGATAAAATCCCGATTCTCCCATCCTTCTTTAAGGATGATATGTATTAATCCGTTAAGCAAGGCTATATTGCTGCCCGGACGCAGATTAAGCCAGACGTCGGAGTATTTCACCAATTCTATCCTTCTCGGATCAGCGACAATAAGCCCTGCTCCGTTCCGCAGCGCCTTTTTGAGATGCAGGGAAACGATAGGATGACCTTCCGTTGTGTTTGAACCAATTACGAAAAGTGTATCTGCTCCGTCTATCTGATCGAATGAATTGGTGGCGGCTCCTGCGCCGAACGATTTTGCAAGCCCCGCAACTGTTGGGGCGTGACAGACGCGGGCGCAGTTGTCTACATTGTTGCTGCCGAAACAGGCCCTTACCCATTTAGCAAGCAGAAAGTTTTCTTCATTGCTGCAGCGCGCTGATGAAAAAGCTCCGGCAGCATCCGGGCCGTATTTTTTTAGAAGCTTTTTAAATCTGTCCGCCACAATATCCAACGCCTCATCCCATGAAACAGGATGAAATTTATTCCCTTTGCGTATCAAAGGCGTAGTCAAACGGTCAGGGTGATGAATAAATTCATATCCGAATCTCCCTTTGATGCACAGATTCCCTTTATTTACAGGAGAACCATAATCAGATGTCACCCTGACAACCTTATTGTCTTTTACGTTCAGATAGAAATTACATCCTGTTCCGCAATAGGTGCATGTGGTCTTGACCTTCTTCATCTCATAACTTCTCCCCATTCCTTTTGACGGCTTTGCCACAAGCGCGCCGACAGGACAGGTTGATATGCACTGGCCGCAGAACTCGCAGTTATCCAATGAATGAGGCTTGCCGAATGCAGTGCCGGGCGTTGTGTTAAATCCCCTCCCTGTCATATCAATTGTCCCTGCCATGACGACCTCATTGCATATCCTCACGCACCTTCCGCATAGGATGCATTTCTTTGGATCAAAGGTTATGAACGGATTGTCTTCCTTTAACGGGAGGGTCAATACCTGTCCATCAAACCGGTCGCATTTTACGTTATATCTGTAAACAAGGTCCTGCAGGCGGCAGTCGCCTGTCTTTTCACAGAGCATGCAGTCATTCGGGTGGTTTGAAAGCAGCAGCGAGAGTATGCTTCGTCTTAACGACGTCAGCTTATTACTTTCCGTAGTAATTTCCATCCCTTCTGTTACCGGAGTGATACAGGATGGGAGCGGACGGTTTATCCCTTTTATTTCAACAAGGCATAACCTGCATCCGCCGTATGGTTCCAGCCTTTCGTCATGACAGAGGGTAGGGATATCAATCCCTGAATCCTTCGCTGCTTCAAGAACGGTCTTGCCTTTCTCACAGAAAATCTCTTTTCCGTCTATTGTGATTCTCAGCAGGTTTTTATCGCATAAAGTTTGTAAGTTCATATCTTGATGTTATCCTTTCCATGTCTATCAATGTTGTGGAGAGGGGCAGTGGGAATTGAACTCACCAGAACGCTTTTACGCATCCTGTCGCTGGTTTTGCAGACCAGGAGGGACACCAGTCCCATACCCCCCGATTAATAATTTCAAATGACAAACGAACAATGACCAATGGAAAATGACGAATGGCATTTACCGTATAGTCAATTACAACGGATTATGGTTATCTTGCGGCTGGTAGACTGGGTGGATATGATCGTGAAGAGAGATGCGTTTTAAAAGACTCGGAACGTGAACAGCAAACCGCACAGTCTCCGCAGCCGGCAAACCTGGACCAGGTTTTCGGGACTACTTCAGCCGGAATCTGTGTTGAATATATTAATACAGGAAACTGTAGGCAATGCGGGTCACCTCCTTTTATCTAAGTTGAAAAGAAATGTACGCTATTATCTCCAATGATGCAAGTGGTTGTCAATCATTCCCATGAAATTGTAAATAGTATTTATTATAAGTAAGCAAAAAATATTGATGTGCCCCTACTGTAATCCAGAAATAGAAATGTCCGGTTTTACCGAAATAGAAATGTCCTATTCCAAGTGATGCTATACTGCCTCTTTTTGATAAGGAGGCAAGATGGCGGGAAAGGACATTATCATGTTGAATCAAAGAGAATTAAGGAGGTTACACGTAATCCACAAAGCGCTTGATGAGACATTAAAGCAGGCAGAGGCAGCGGAG
>JAGVGM010000113.1 GCA_020057065.1 Thermodesulfovibrionia bacterium | reverse complement strand
TATAAAAGCTCCAAAGCTTCCGTCGCCGTTTGAAAGCGCCACTCTTAAACGCGTGCCTGCAGATGTGTCACTGCCTATATAATAGGCTATCGCATCGGTTTTGCCGTCGCCGTTTACGTCCGCATAATCGAATTTCCATGGAGGCTCGTATCCTGATGTTGCGTGTTTTGTAGTTTTAAATGCGCCAAAGGTCCCGTTACCCTCAGGGAAATATGATAAACTCGTTGCAGGCAACGATGCGCCGTCCTTCCCGTATTGTGTCACTTTTCCCAGCAATGATTGTCCGGCGCTGTTGCTGTATTGAAGCCCGGGGACTGTCAGGTCCGCATCATACTCTAACTCATATCGCCTTGATATATATCCGTCTCCATAAACCAATATGGATTTTAACCTGTAAAAAGTTTTCACCAGTGTATTTGTAGTATACATTGGAGGAATATCTGATCTATATTCCCGATAGAAAAGTATGTAATTCCTCGGACTAAGCCCTGCTGTATTGCCGGTATAATCTATCCTGTCCAGATATATATCGTTATAAGCCGGATCGTTCCAGTATGTTAGTGTCATATAGTTCCCGTTTGTATCCTGGACTCTTACAAGACACCATTTAAATGTTCCGTAACTATTGGCCTGCCTCGCTTCAAACTGTGTATAAGGGTCGTTACCGTAATAATATTTCGTCCCGTTTTTTGCTGTTACTTCCCACCTGTTATTTGCGGAATTGTAGTAATATTTTGAAAAATTTCCCTCTGTTTTTTCCCTGTATTCCCTGTATCCTTCCGGTGTGTTGCCTATGTAGATCAGTTCTGATGACGAGCCCTTTAGAGTAAATACATAATCATCGCTATTATAATCCACTCCTCTTTTCGTATTTCTCCTGATAGCGCCCATATCGAGCTGCCAACCTGCTCCAAGCCATCCGTTATCGGAATTTGAATTATAATTCAGCGAAATATTCGGCTGTATCCCATTTCTTCCCGGCGGCACTTCTACAGGAATGCTCGTTACCGCTGCGCCTGAATTGCCTGATAGAGACGCCCGCATACCTGTTGCGCCCAATAATGCCTTTAGTAAATCTGAACCCTCCCCTGTTACTGTGCCATTAACCGATAGGGCTCCTGAAAGCAGTTTCTGATCGGCCTGTGTCTTACTGTCAGACTCTTTTGTTGGCGCAGTATCAGATTTACCTTTTATCTTTCCGGAATCCGCCGTCGGATCAGAAACATCTGCCACGGATGAATCAACTGTTCCTTCCTGAGGGATCACGTTAGCGTCCGAATCTGCCGGCTGCACTTCAACAGCGCTGCCATCGGTTAATATTTGTGAAGCGGCATCATTTGTTACAGCAAGACATGCGCCTGCAAAAAGAAGTAGAAATCCTGTTAGAAAAGTACATATTCTCTTTTTCATAGTCCCCTCCCTGTTAAAGATTTATTATTAAAATTCTGCTCTGAATTACAAAATAAAAAAGCATTGCGTCTGAAAATTCATTCGCATGCCTGTTAAAGAATCTTTTTCTTTTAAAAAGAAATCTGTCTGTCTGTCTGTCTGTCTGTCTGTCTGTGCAGGATTGATGCCCGAAAATTAATTGTCCCCATCTTTAGCCTTCTCCCCTTCAATAAAATTGTAGTTCTTGAAACTCTGATTTTAATAAAAAGGATGTGATTTTATACCATAACCCGTATATCACTTGTCAAGATATTTTTTACGAAATTTTTTTACGATCTTTTTATAAAATCTAAAATAAATCTGCTCGCCTTCTCAACTCCGTCTTTTTTATCTTCCCTGTCGCTGTTTTGGGAAATTCCTCGATAAATATTATCTTCTTCGGGTTCTTGAACTGCGCTATCTTTCCTTTCAGATAATTCCTTATTTCTGATTCACCAATAACCGCATCTTCCTTTTTTTTAATATAAAGTATCGGCGTCTCTGGACCCCTTCCGTCCGGAATGCCGACCATGGCGCATTCCGGCCTCTCCCCGTCATTGATCTTTCCACCCGGAAACTCCCACTTCAGAGGCAAGCTCATTGATTCACTCCGTTGAGTACAGAGAATTTTTCCACGAAGTTCGATAATGGCGCACGCGACATGTATATGTTTCATGAAAGACTTAAATATAAATATTGAGGTTGAACCTCGATATTTATATTTTCAGTAATGCAATCCCTTAATCGCCCTTCGAATATTTCACGGCAATTTTCTTGAGGACCGGCACAAGCGGGGGAAGATCAATCTGAACAGTGTCCCAGAGAATTCTGTCGCTTACGCCGAAATATTCATGGACGACGAAATTGCGCATCGCACTCATGTCCTGCCATGGTATCTCCGCGTGCGCAGTGCAGATTTCCCCGGGGATGTGAACAGAGGCTTCACCGATAATGATCAGGTTCCTGACCACTGCGTCCACAGTCTTCCTGTCGGCTATGAAATCTTCATATGCCATGCCGGTGACATACTTCTCAACGGCTGAGACAGCGTCCAGAATATCATTGATCCGGAACAGCCAATTTCTAAGCGGCACGGACAGCTTCCTCCATAATCCGTCCTTTCATCTCTTTATGCAGGGCTTCGGGAGTCGCCAGATCAACGTTAGATCCAAGAATTTCCGACAAGGTCCGCTGAAGACGCGAGAACTCGAACAGACCGATGCGCGCATCATGCTCGAACTCCACTAGAATATCGATGTCGCTCGTCTGTTTTTCATCGCCGCGCACGACGGAGCCGAAAAGATAGAGGGCCTTCACATGGAAATCCCGGAGACTGTTAATGTTCTTCTTCAATAGCGCTATGACTTGTTCTTTGTCCATGATATATCCTCCCTGCTAATTGTCGAGGTTGAACCTCGATAATTATACATTTCCACTTAACAATCCAGTCTGATTTTAATCTAACATCAGACTAAACAGCAAGAAGGAAACAGAGCCACAGTGCAACAGCACCTATTAAATGCCCTGTATGGTGCGCATCCGTGATGTAACAGTTATATGAAGTAAAATAATCCTAATTATTATTGCGTTAGAATATTGAACTACGAATTTATTTACAAAAAACAAAGAATTGATACTTGAAAAAGAAATATCTGATAAACTTACAGAGGGGGTAATGAACGTCCTATAGATACTTAGGCATTTAAATATCCGGGAGTTGAGCAGAAAAAACATTGTAAAATCTCCAGGATGAAGACCTACCATTAAAAACAATAAATTAAGGAGTATATATGAGTTCGTTTAGTTCAAATTCGCGGCGTGGGAGATCACGACCACAGGAGCGTTCGAATATGCCGGCGCGCAGGGTTGTTTCATCAGATGAGAAAAAGTTTCTTGCCGGTACGGCACTAAACCCGCATACACGTATTATTCTTGAGAAGGGCAGTGATGATCTGTCCGTCCGTGCGCTTGACCTTATTTGTCCGATAGGGATGGGACAGCGTGCTCTTATAGTAGCATCGCCTGGGTTGGGTAAAACAACATTTCTAAAGAATATCAGTAATGCGGTAACAAACGGGTATCCTGACATGAAGGTATATTGCTTACTTGTTGATGAGCGTCCTGAAGAGGTGACTGATTTTACGCGTAGTGTGACTGCCAGGGTATATTCCTCGTCTATGGATCATAGTCATGAAAATCATATTAAGGTTGTCGATAAGGTTATCGCAGAGGCTTTTAAGGAAGCTGCTGCAGGGCATAATGTGATGATATTGCTTGATTCACTTACGCGTCTGGCGCGGGTACATAACTCACAGCACCGGGGCAGCGGGCGTACGCTTTCCGGAGGAGTGGGTGCCGGTGCACTTGAAGTACCACGCCGTATTTTTGGTACTGCCCGTAATATAGAGGGTCTGGGCTCTATAACAATCCTTGCGACGATCCTGGTCGATACAGGCAGTGCTATGGATAATATTATATTTGAGGAGTTTAAAGGTACGGGTAATATGGAACTGGTGCTCTCAAAGAAACTGGCGGATATTAGGGTGTTCCCGGCAATCGATGTGTCAAAGAGTGGTACCCGGCGTGCTGAGCTTTTGTTTGAGCCGGAAGAGTACAGACGCCTTGAATTATTGTACCGGGTCATGGCAACGATGAATAATGTTACCGCTATGGAAAAGCTGATAGAGATGCTTCAGAAATATCCGCGTAATAGCGCTCTTTTAGGATCATTCAAGGATGTTAAGGTTAGTTAGGGGAAGGATTCCTCAATAGCACGCTTCATTTCCACATTTTTTCGTCAATTTTCTCAAAATCTGCAACTCTCTTCTGAAAATCGGCGTGGTCCTTCTTGTCCCAGGTCCCTGCCAGATGGTCCAGATCCTTGTATACTACAGTCCTCTTTTTCTTTTTGATTCCCAGCGCCTCTTTGAGAAGTTCCACTAATGCCGCATTAACGCTTGTCCCTTCATGTTTTGCCTTTTCTTTGAGCGCCTTTATTGTTGAATCATCAAGTCCTCTGATAGTCATTGTTGACATGGTTGCCTCC
>JAGVGM010000340.1 GCA_020057065.1 Thermodesulfovibrionia bacterium | reverse complement strand
TATCGCCAAAGACAAACCTGCACCATTTTAGGAGGGCATGATGGCGAGATACAAAGAGTACGATTACTCGCAGGGGAAATTCATACCAATCCATTTTGATAAGCAAATTCTTCCGATGAAGAGATCATGCGGCTGTTTCTGGAAGTGTCTGATGAGGAAATATGATAAGTCTTTAATTGAAGTGTGGGAATGGAAAGAAAAAATTTACAATGAAGTAAAAAATTTATCTGCAACAGAGTATGTCGAAGAAATCAGAAAAGGAGCAGATAAAATACTTTCAGATAGTCAGATTAAATTAACTGCAATTTCCGTAGAAGCTAAACATCGGAAAGCTGTTTAAGCCAAACAACAAAAATGGCTGGCTCAATCTGCAAGATTGAACCAGCCGTCGATGAAAATCAGAAATATATTTCTGATTAAACCTTGTTTACCATCTCACGCAGTTCTTTGCCGACCTTGAAGAAGGGGACCTTCTTTGGCGGGACACTGACAGATTCGCCGGTTTTTGGATTTCTGGCTTTTCTTGCATTCCTGTTGCGGAGCCTGAAATTACCGAACCCCCTGATCTCGACCTTTCCGCCCTTTGCAAGCGCTTCCTTGATGCTCTCAAAAACGGTCTCAACGATAACTTCTACCTGCTTTTTTGAAAGACCTTCCATTTTCTCTGCTATTTTTTCAATAAGAACCGACTTTGTCATAATTGCCTCCAAACATAAAAAAAATTGAAATTTGAAATTTGAAATTTAAAATTTTCATTCACGGTGTCATTAAATATTTTAAGCTGACGCCCTGAAAGACGTTATCCATCAGTTTCCCGGTAAATTCACCCTTCAATATCTCCATTACGCTGAACTTTTCTTTTTTCTGAACAACCTCCGGTTCACCCTTGATGCCTGTTAACTTACCGGCCAGCATGATCGCATCCTGAAGATTTCCCAATTCATCAACAAGTCCGAGCTCTTTTGCCATTCTGCCGGTAAATATCCTTCCGTCAGCGAGTTTTTTGATCTCCTCAAACTTCATCTTCCTTCCCTCTGATACTGCTATGATAAACTGATTGTGAACATCATCGAGTACATTTTGCAGGATCTGCTTCTCATCCGGTTTTAGAGCTTTAAACATTGATGCAATATCTTTATGCTCCCCGCTTTTAATTACCTGGGTTTCCACCCCTATTTTCTGCATAAGGCCTGAAATATTGGGCAGTTCCATAATCACTCCTATTGAACCTGTGAGAGTGCCGGCATTTGCCACTATTTTGTCGGCAGGGGCAGAGATATAATATCCGCCGGAAGCCGCAACCGTACCCATTGAAACAATGATCTTTTTCTTTTCTTTGATCTTTAATATTTCTTCATATATTTCCTGAGATGGAGCGACAGCTCCGCCGGGACTGTCAACTCTGATGACAATAGCTTTTATAGAATTGTTTTTTGAGTAATCCCTTAATTCTTCAATGATATCGGTTGAATCAAGAATTACGCCTGTAACGCGTACAAGGGCAACCTTCTCTCCTAACGAACCCGTACGGTTCAATGCAAGTATAAGGCTCAGGATCGCAATGAGTACAAAGATAATACCAAAAAAGATAAGGATCTTTTTCATCAATTTCGATCAGCCTATCATTGTTTTCAGGCTGAGATACATCTTTCTTTCAGCAGGATTGATATTTATAATTCTTGCGGTTAATTCCGCCCCTAACTTGAAAAGATCTTCCATCTTTTCATCGGGTTTTTTTTCTATTTCAGATTTATGTATTAAACCCTCTATGCCGTCTTCAAGTTCAATAAAAACACCAAAATCAGTGATGTTTGAAACCTTGCCGTGTATAGTGTCACCCAGTTTGTACTTGGCCGGGATTTCGTGGATCCAGGGGTCAGGGGTCAGATCCTTGAGACCTACTGAAATACGCTCCTTTTCGGGTTCAATGTTTAGAACGACAACTTCGATCTGCTGCCCTTTTTTCAGGACATCTGACGGATGTTTAATGCGTTTAAGCCATGAAATGTCTGATATATGAAGGAGCGCATCAACGCCTTCATCAAGGGCAATAAAGGCCCCGAAATCGGCAAAGCTCTTTACCTTTCCAGTTATCCTCTGCCCGACAGTAAACTTATTCTTAACAGTTTCCCAGGGGTTTGGTTTTAGTTGTTTTATGCTTAAGGATATCTTCTTGTCTTCTTTGTTGATTTTCAGAATAACCGCTTCGACCTTATCTCCTACAGAAAAATATTTTGAAGGTTTCAGTGACTTTTCCACCCAGTCGATCTCGCTTATATGTATAAGACCTTCAAGCCCTTCTTCGAGCTCGATAAATATACCATAATCGGTTGTGGTAATTACTTTCCCTAATACACTTTTTCCAACAGGATATTTTTCATCTCCCAAATTCCAGGGATCTGGTTTTTTCTGTTTATAACCGAGTGTAACCTTTCCTGTTTCAGGATTAAATGTCAGGACCACTACTTCAACTGTATCTCCGATGCTGAAGAGCTCTCCGGGATGGCTTATCCTACCCCATGACATGTCGGATATATGGAGCAGGCCGTCTATTCCGCCAAGATCAATAAAAGCCCCGTAGTCGGTAAGGTTCTTGATTACGCCTTTGACAACGGTTCCTTCTTTAAGCTGAAGCAGCGTCTGTTCTCTGAGTATGTTGCGTTGTTCTTCAAGGAGTACGCGTCTTGAGACTATTACATTGGAGCCTTTGTGATTGATATTGATCACTTTGAATGTACAATTTTGGCCGATCAGATGATCTGTGTTTTTTATAGCCTTCAGATCTATCTGGGAGCCGGGCAGGAAGGCGCTTACGCCGCCAATACTTACTGTCATACCGCCCTTGACCTTTCCTGTGATCTTACCGTCTACCCCAAGTCCCGTGTTGAAGGCATTTTCAAGCATATCCCAGGTTCTTATTCCTTCAGCTTTTTGTCTTGACAGTTTTACGAAACCGTCAGAATCATTAAGGTTCTCGACAAAAACCTCAATATGGTCTCCGGGCTTTAAATGGTTGATATCATTTTCGAGGAGTTCGCTCAGAGGGATGAAACCTTCACACTTGGTTCCTACGTCAACTATTACTCCGTCCGGCTTTACCTGCAAGACATTGCCTTTTACAATAGCCCTTTCTTTTAATCCTTTAAAGGTGTTGGCATAAAGTTGTTCAAATTCGTTCATTTGAGTTTCCATGGTTATATATTATATTACCTCCCGCCAGAAATTTCTCTAATTTTTTTTATAACATCATTTATGATCCATTGTGGTGTTGAAGCGCCTCCCGATATACCGACCTTTTCGACTTTCCTTAACCATTTCTTTTCGATCTCTTCCGCAGTTTCCAGGTGATATACTTTAGCACAGGCTTCTTTTGAAAGGTTAACAAGCTGGTTTGTATTTGCGCTGTTCTTGCCTCCGACAATGATCATAAGATCCACTTTTTTAGCGATCTCTTTTGTTTCCTTCATTCGTTGCACAGTTGAGTCGCATATCGTATTGTAAATTTTTACTTCCCTTGCTGTTGCGATAACCTCCAGGACAATTTCTTTTAACGTTTCGAATGATTGAGTTGTCTGAATAATTATACCAATCTTCTTTTTTATGTTTTTCAGATTTTTAATCTTGTCTGCAACAATTACATTGCTTCCTGCAAAGCCGATCAAACCTTGCACTTCAGGATGATTTTTATCACCGATTATAAGTACTTGATAACCTTCATCTCTAAGTCTTTTGGTAAAGTTCTGCGCTTTTTTTACAAAAGGGCATGTAACGTCAATGAGATTATAGCCCATCTTTGATGTTTCTGTATACACTTTCGGTGATACGCCATGGGTCCTGATAATGAGGGTTTTAATGTTCCTGGAGTAAAGATCGTCCGTTGTACTTATCCCTTTCTGTTTCAGTTCTTCAACTACCTGGGGATTATGGATCAGGGGCCCGTAAGTAAATATACCATTTTTCGATCCTTTCGCAAGATCAAAAGTAATATCAATAGCGCGTTTGACGCCAAAACAAAACCCTGCTTTTTTAGCGACTATTATCTTCATGGCGATTCTTCAATTCTCTTAGAGCGGTCATGATTTTTTTGCCTATATCTTCATGCAGAAGATGATGCTGATGCGCGTCCCTGACTATTGTAGAACTATAATATATTGGTTTGTCAAATACTACCGTTATCCTGGCCCTTTTCAGCCACCTGGCATTAACAGGCAGCGCCTTATCAGTACCTGTAATAAGAGTTGGAACGATCGGGGCATTGCTGAGGCTGACAACCATACCAATGCCGCGCTTTGCCTCAAGAAGTTCTCCCGTATCACTCCTCCTGCCTTCAGGGAAAAGGACTATTAACTCTCCCTTTTTCAGTCTTCTGACGGTTTCCTTTATCGTTGAGGGTTGGGGTTTTTTCCTGTCAACCGGAATTGCGGTTTGTCTTATTCCCCAACTCAACACAGGTATTTCAAATAACCCTTTTCTTGCCATGAAGGTAGCCCTTCTTGGAAGGACAGCGCCTAACAGTGGAGGATCTATATAGCTTATGTGATTTGCAGCAATGATCACGCCTCCTTCCCGGGGGATATTTTCTTTGCCCTTAACAACCACTCCGCCGTT
>JAGVGM010000253.1 GCA_020057065.1 Thermodesulfovibrionia bacterium | reverse complement strand
GCAGGTCTTGTGCCTGCCCTTCTTCAATCCGGGCAGGCACAAGACCTGCCCCTACCCAAAACAACCCAGGGCACCCACAGGTGCGTTCACAAAAAAATATGACATATAATTCTGACATACACCATCGCCGTTCCATCCGCCTGAAACATTACGATTATTCTCAGGCTGGCGCGTATTATGTGACGATATGCACAGAGAACAGGGAATGTCTATTCGGTATTATTGAAGACGCGCAGATGAAAATGAATGACGCAGGAAAGATGGTACAAAACGTCTGGTATGAACTGCCCGGTCGTTTCTCTGAAATCCATCTGGACGAATTTATCATTATGCCGAACCATATTCACGGAATTATTTCAATTGTAGGGGCGCCTCTTGTGGGTGCCCGGATTTCGGAGAAAGACAGTGCGGGCACAAGACCCGCCCCTACATTGGGCGATATCATAGGCGTGTTCAAATCAATAACAACACATTCATATACCAAGGGCGTAATACAACAGCAATGGCAACGTTTTTCAGGGAAATTATGGCAACGCAATTATTACGAGCACATCATTCGCAATGAAACGGACTTAGAAAAAATAAGGGAATATATTGCCAACAATCCTTTGACCTGGGAGGCAGATGAGAATTACAAGTAATAACCAAATCCTCACCGCCAAAAAGCAACACACCCCTCAATCCCTGCTTAAGGCACCTACTGTTGGCTCTGATAGAGGGGAAGGCAACACCGAAACCTCTGCCCTCGAAAATCAGATCGACGAAATGGTCTATGCCCTCTACGGCCTCACGCCGGAAGAGATTGCGATTGCGGAGGGGAAGGGGTAATATGTAGAATAACAAAAAGGTATAAACTATGACAAAGGCCAAGAAAAGGAGGAATTAACTATGATAAAGCTCCAAATTAAGTCAGAGGCAAACGACAGCGCGGTTGAAATCATTAAGTCTGCAATAGCCGCCGAGATCAAGAGGCTCGAATTCGGGCTGCAAAAGACAGAGAATCAGATTCAGCAATTCGAGCAGGCATATAACATCTCGTCCGAGAAATTCCTGGCCGACTTTGCCGCCGAGGACATGAAGAATAAAGATGCTGAATATGTCGAATGGGCCGGGGAACTCAGGATCAGGGATAGAATAGCAGCGGACTTAAAGAGGCTTAGGGAAATCGAGTATGTTGCTCAGTGAGTATCTTTCCGATATTGTCAGGACAATAGACGAATATTCAAAGACCGAGCTTATTGCACACTCCGATATAAGCAGCGACATCAGAACTCCGAAGGTCGGCATAATTAAAGGAACCATAACGTTTATTGACGACTCAAAGCTATATTTTACCGAATACGTTGATTCCAGATACAAAATCCAAAAGCTTTCTTATTCATTCCAATATCAGAACAGCCGGAACGAACTGAAATTCCGTTACGACAATGCGGTTCATAAACCAAAGTTGACTTTTACTGAACATAAGCACCTGAAAGACGGCAGCGTTGTTGAGGCCGATGCCCCGGAGTTCTCTGGGATACTTCGGGAAATAATAAATTCCTTCCTATGAACAATTTTTAAACTTGGGCGAATGATGAAAAGTTTGATGTCGAAAGAGTGTTAAATGCCTGTTCTACATAAATACAAAGACAAAGAAAAATATTATGTCCTTACATCTATTAGTGGCAAGATTGTAACTTTTCAGTTGACTGGTGAAGGACATGAAAAATTATTAAAATCCGGCATTAAAAATGAAGAGCGTTTCGGAAGAGCGCTGTTGTTTGATTTATATCGCACAGGAGATGCCTTCACCCATGGCGCAGGGCCGGGAAAAGTTGAAGGGGTGGATAAACGTCAGCTTTTATTTGACTTCCCGGACGATCCCGAACCTGAAAGCATATTCCCTTCATGCTCTGTCTGTAATTCCATTAATGACCTTCACCTTGTAGAAGTAAAGGACAAAGAACATTTTGCGGGTATCTATTGCAGCGATTGCAGGAAAATAAGATCATCAACTATCAATACAAGCATACCCCTTCCATTAATAAACAGAGGTCTTCTCAGCCGTGTGCTTGAAATGAATAACATACAGAAAACAGACAAGTCGCTTACTGAATACCGGAAACTATTAGATACTGAATTTGTAAACAGGTGGGAAGAAATAGCAAAGACAAAATCTGTTAAAAAGTCAATAAATCAAAATAGATTATTTGAGTCAGAAGACGACCAGGGCAGCCTATTGTGAAAAAAACTACTATGCTTTCTGACGAATTAAAAAATAAACTCTTAACCTTCCGCTCTTTATGTTAATATTTTAAATTGAATAAGAATATTTCGTTACATAATATTATCGACATTATCAAGGAGTTTGACAGGGAGATATCGCATTTGCAATTCTCCTCTGTTGCACGGAGCACGCTGGGGTTTATCCAGAACCAACTTGGGATAGAACACACTTCAATAACTCTGCTTCAGAAAGATATCGGCGGGTTTCTGCTTTATGAAGTCGGCATGGATATCAAGGGGATCGAGTCCGGGAAGTTTCTCCCTTTTGAAAAAACGGTCCTTTCAGAAGTTATCAATCATACTGAACCGCTTTATCGGCCCAATATAAAGAAGTGGCAAACTGAATACGAAGTAGACAAAATCCTTCTTGAAGCCGGTTTACGGTCTGATTTTCTTATCCCCCTTATTGTAAATGGTCAGTGCATCGGCACTTTAAATGTTGCCTCCATGAAAACAAACGGTATAGGTGAAAAAAAACGTTTTGCTATACAGTTTTTTGCTCCACGTCTGGCACAGACCCTCCAGAATGCCATATATGTCGATTCACTTTTGGAAAGTGAGAAAAGATACCGGAACCTTGTTGAAAGTATTGAGGAAGATCATTCCATATATGTGCATGACACAAACGGCATTTTTACCTATTTAAGCCCGTCAATTACCAATATTTTAGGATATACTCCCAAAGAATTCATGACTCATTATTCGACCTATTTAACAGACGCACCGATCAATAAAGAAGTGATATTGCATACAGACCTGAGCATCAGGGGGATTAAACAGCCGCCCTATGAGGTTGAGATTTATCATAAAGACCGGAGCATACGGTGGCTGTCCGTTAACGAAGTCCCTGTATTTAATTCAAGCAATCAGGTGGTAGCGGTACAGGGTATCGCCCATGACATAACTGAACGCAAAAGAGCGGAACATGCCCTGCTGGAAGAAGAAAAGCGATACAAGAGACTCACAGATTCTGTTACAGATTATATTTTTACAGTTATAGTTGGAAATGGACGTGCGGTTTCTACAACACACGGGCCTGCCTGTGTGGCTGTAACAGGATATACATCAGATGAATACAACACTGATCAGTATCTTTGGTACAAGATGGTACATGAAGAAGATAGAGAATCTGTAATAAAACACGCTGACAGAGTGATTGCCGGTAAAAGTATTGAACCACTTGAACACAGAATAATCCATAAGAACGGAGATGTAAAATGGGTAAGAAACACACCGGTGCCGAGATATGACCGGGAAGGCAAACTGATAGCATATGACGGCCTTATTGTGGATATAACTGAGCGTAAAAAAGCGGAAGAGGCGCTCCGCGAAAGCGAAAAGAAATTACAATCCCTTTATAATTCCATGACCGAACTCATGGCGCTTCATGAGGTGGTATATGATCGATCAGGCAAAGCCATTGATTATCGCATACTGGACTGCAACCCCGCTTTTACGCTGATCACAGGGATACAGCGTGATAAAGCCATAGGGGCTCTCGCTTCACAACTTTACGGCTCAGGCGAAGCCCCTTACCTTGATATCTATGCACGTGTAACAGAGACCGGCGAATCAACTCAGTTTGATACGTATTTCTCCCCGATGAAAAAACATTTCAGCATCTCTGTGTTTTCTCCGGGAAAGGGTTTTTTCGCTACGGTTGCCAGCGATATCTCCGACCGCAAACTTGTCGAAGAAGAACACAGGAAACTGCAGGAACAATTACTGCACTCGCAAAAGATGGAGGCAGTTGGGCAGCTTGCCGGAGGAGTGGCACATGATTTCAACAATATCCTCACCGCAATTATAGGGTATGCAAATATCATAAAAATGAAAATGAAAAACGAGGACCCGCTGAAAGCCCATCTTGATCAAATACTCAGGGCCTCTGAGAGAGGCGCTCATTTGACCCAAAGCCTCCTTGCTTTCAGCAGGAAACAGTTTATCAGCCCCAAGCCGGTAGACCTGAATATTATTATTAAAAATGTGCAGAAACTTCTGAGCAGAGTGATCACTGAGGATATTGAACTGAAGGTCATTCTTGATGAAAATAATTTGACCATAATGGCTGACAGCGGGCAGATGGAACAGATATTGATGAATCTCGCTACAAATGCAAAAGATGCGATGCCGCAAGGAGGGAGATTAATAATAAAAACTGGAATAACGGCTATTGATGAACAGTTCATCAAACAGTATGGTTTTGGTGAAATAGGGGAATATGCGCTTCTTTCGGTAGTGGATACCGGAACTGGAATGGATGAAAAAACACAGGATAGAGTATTTGAGCCGTTCTTTACCACCAAAGAGGTAGGACGCGGAACAGGTCTTGGGCTTGCTATGGTGTATGGTGCCATAAAACAAAATAGCGGTTACATTACTTTATTATCTGAACCTGATAAAGGTACAACTTTTAATATTTACATTCCTTTGATAAAAACTATCACACAGAAAGAAGAATCCTCTCAAATAGTTGAATTGATCAAGGGAGGAACAGAGACTATCCTGATAGCTGAAGATGATGAATCATTAAGGGAACTCGCCGCCTCAGTTCTAAGAGAATTCGGTTATTCGGTTATAGAAGCAGAGGATGGTCATCATGCTATTGTAAAATTCAAAGAACACAAGGAAAAAGTCAAGCTCCTTATCCTTGATGTGATAATGCCGAAAATTAATGGAAAAGAGGTATATGATGAAATTAAAAAATCATTCCCTGAAATAAAAGTATTGTTTGTCAGCGGGTATACTTCTGAACTGGTTCAGAAGAAAGGGATCATTGATTCAGGATTAAATTTCCTTCCAAAGCCGCTTTTACCAAACCAGTTGTTGAAAAAAGTGAGGGGGATTCTGGATGAAGAGGTTAAAAAGATATAATGAAATTATTACAAAAAGCAGTTCTCATCATGATTATTTTCGTCATTTTCCCTTCTGTCATTCTGGCATTTCCTGTCACTAAATATAATCTGGATGTCACCATTGATGTCTCCGTATCTGAAATAACAGGCATTGCCAGAATTGATGCTGAAGACGGGAAAGAGCTGTTGTTGATGATAAGTGAACCTCTTGCAATTAATTATATAAAACTTGATGACAAACCGATTGCTTTCAATAAGGATGTCAGGACTTTAAGAATAGTTCCTGACAAGAATGGGATATTAGAGATAAGTTACAAAGCATATTTCAGGGATAACCTTGAACCCCGTGGAAACTCCGGAACAGGCGGCAACGTGATAGATTCAAGAGGTGTTTCTCTGCTAAACGCATGGTACCCTGAAGTAGCAGGATTACATTATTACAGCCTGAAGGCAACGCTTCCAAAGGGTTATGCGGCTGTTTCAGAGGCAGAGGAAATTAAAAATATTAAAAAGGGCAATACAACAGAGTTTTATTTTGATTTTTCGCATGCGCTGGACAGTATAAATCTTATAGCATCAGATAAATATATTATAAAGAAAGCAACATACAGCGACGTTGAGGTCTTTGTATATTTCTTCACTGAGGATGCATATCTTGCAGACTCGTATATTGAGTTTACAAAAAAATATCTTCAGTTATATGAAGGCCTCCTGGGTAAATTCCCCTACAAAAGGTTCTCAGTTGCTGAAAATTTTCTCCCTACAGGCTATTCATTCCCAACCTTTACTCTCCTTGGAAACACAATTGTACGGCTTCCCTTTATTGTTGAGACTTCCCTCGGTCACGAGATCCTGCACCAGTGGTTCGGTAATTATGTGTACGTTGATTATGGAAAAGGTAACTGGGCGGAAGGATTAACCACCTATCTCGCGGACCACCTATATGAGGAGCAGAAAAATAAGGGGTGGGAGTACAGGAAACAGATTTTGACTGACTACAAAAGCTATGTTACAACAGAAAACGAATTTCCATTAAAAGACTTCAGGGGCCGGGTTGATCCTTCAACACGCTTAACCGGCTACGGCAAGACTGCTATGGTTTTCCACATGCTGAAGAAGATGGGCGGAGATAAGGCGTTTTTTGACGCCCTGACGGATGTTGTTAAAAAGAAACCTTTCCGCATGGCTTCATGGAACGATCTGAAAGTGTCGTTTGAAATGTTTTATGGGCAGGACCTTTCGTGGTTCTTCGAGCAATGGGTAGATGGAACAGGATTACCTGTGATCAGTATTGACGATCTGAAAGTAGATCAGAACGGGAACAGTTATAATCTGCATTTCACGGTCAATCAAAAGGGGAAAGTCTACCGATTAACTCTCCCCATGACCATATATATCAGGAATGATGCCGTCACAAAATTACTCGCTGTAGATAAGGAAAAAAACAGTTTTGAATTTTCATTTCCGGAAAAGCCGGACAGGATTGTCTTTGACGGAGATTATGACGTCGCCCGTGAGCTGGACCCGCAAGAATTAGCCCCTGTTATTGCGAGGCTTCTGGGCGATAAATGTCTCCTCATAGCCATGCCTCGGGGAAATGCGGAAATTTACAGCAGTATCATAGGGGAATTTGAAAGCAATAAGCCGGTAAAAATGGATGAAGGGGATATTAAAAACTCTGACATCATGTTGTCTTCGGTCATAATTTTTGGCGCCGATAACCCGCTGACAGACAGAATTTTTGGAAAGGTCCCTTCTGAAGATTCAGGTTTTTCTTTTATCGTGAAAGAAAATCCCTTTAATCCCCGGAAAGTTATCGGGATGATTAACGGGAGATCAAAGATGGAAGTGGACGCCGCGTCCGTGAAAATAGCCCATTACGGGAAGTACAGCAAACTGCTGTTTGGAAACGGCAGGAACATCGACAAAAAAATTAAGCAAACCGGGAGGGGAATAATTATGGATCTGCAGGAAGACGCTCCGGCAGTGGATATTTCCACAATCAAAAAGCTGTCAGGGATCATTGACAGCATCGGAGATAAAAAGATTGTATACGTCGGCGAGGAGCACAATGTTTTTGCCCATCACGCGGTCCAGCTTGATATCATCAGGGGGCTATACAGGAAGAATAAAAAAATTGCGGTCGGGATGGAGATGTTTCAAAGGCCGTTTCAGCAGGTCCTTGACCGCTTCACATCAGGAGAGATGGACGAAGCGGATTTCCTGAAGAAGTCGGAATATTTCAGGAGATGGGGATTTGATTACAATCTGTACAAGCCGATCCTTGATTTTGCCAAAAAAGAAAAAATACCCGTTGTCGCTCTGAACCTGGAGCGTAAGATCATAGAGAAGGTATCGCGTGAAGGGCTTGATGCACTCTCTATTGAAGAGAAAAATGAGATCCCGCCGGATATGGATTTATCCGATAATCATTATAGAGAGAGGCTAAAGAATATCTTTGATCTGCACAGGAATTCCGAGGGTAAGAACTTTGATTTCTTCTATCAGGCACAGTTGCTATGGGATGAAACGATGTCACGGTCTATAGATGAGTTCCTCAATAAAAACCCTGACTATAAAATAGTTGTTCTTGCGGGCAGGGGACATCTTGAATATGGTTCAGGTATTCCTAAACGGACCTTCAGGAGAAACGGGCATGATTATGCAATTATTCTTAATGACGCTAATATTGAAGAGGGTATCTCTGACTACATCATTTTTCCAAATCATGAAGAAGGGACCACTTCTCCAAAACTTATGGTCTTTCTAACAGAAGAAAACGGGGGCATTAAAATAACAGGTTTCCCGGAAAATAGCATTTCCGAAAAAGCCGGCATTAAGGCAGGAGATAGTATCCTTTCTTTGGACAATATGCCGGTAATAACGATAGATGACATAAAAATCCATCTTCTTTACAAGAAAACAGGTGAGACGGTTAAAGTGGAGATATTGAGAAAAGATAAGGACGAGGAAAAGAAGATGGTGTTAGATGTGGTACTTTAATAACACAAACGACTTACTTACTATTGGTTAACTGCTAATCGCCGAACTACTGCCATCCCGAGATAAAGTAATGCTTCAACGTCAATATACCCTGTGACTGTCGAGTCAAAGAGTATCCTGCAGTCAGAGTCAAACTCTTCATCTCTTGGCCAGAGAAGGATAAGAAAAGGGATTTTTGGAAGGGGGTTAATTACAAAGCTGTGTTTTGCTGGAAAACCTTTTACCTCCTTACTGCCAAGTTCGAATATCTTTTCGAGAAAACTGTCCTGATCTTTGCCGAACATACGCGCAAGAGTCATCTCACATGCCTCATGAAAACTATCCGAGCGGATCAATCCGTCCTTTAGATCCCTGAAGGCAACCCAGCTGCCTGTAAGAGGCTTATTGCCTGCAGTTTTTATATACATAAGAATGAGAAGCTGATCAAATATATCCATTGTCTCGCCAAAACCTGAATGTGTAACGGTGATATCTCTTCCCAGATACCGAAGTTTGATGGTATCGTCTTTTGCAGTAACGCCCAAACCCTCTGCTATGGCGGAAAATTTTGATCCGGATATCTCCCTTAACAGCTCCTGCACACGGCGTTCCTTCCAGTCACCTGGCTCAGAGACCATGGATTCGATCTCTTTTTGCCCCTGTTCATCCAGCTCAACACACTCAGAGATAGGCACAAGCCTTCTCAGTAATTGCACTGCGAAGGCCATACAGGTTCCTGCAGAGCATTTCGCGCAGTTCTTTTTAGGCAGTTTTTTATAAACATCAAGAGGGTTCATTTTATATCTATTGATTTTACTATATAACAAATATCAATGGGTTAGGTTCAATTCTCAACTGGTCAAAATAACTTTATATAACCTCATAAACTTTCCGAAATATGTTTGACAAACGTTTTTTTTCATGATATATAAATTAGAATATCATACAATAATTTCAAATAATCAATTAAATACAGATAGGTTGAAGAAATAAATACTAAGGAGGCAGCATTGAAATTGAAAAAGACATTTATTACAGTTCTATCTGTTTTGTTTTTTCTGGTTACTTTTTCTTATGCTGGTTTTCTGGATGACATGTTTAAAAAAATTCCGTCTTTGTCGTCAAAACAGGAGCTTGACGACAGCACAGTTATATCAGGACTTAAAGAGGCGCTTTCGATAGGAACAGACAAAGCTGTAAAAGAGGTTTCAAAAACCGATGGTTATCTTGGCAATAATGCCATAAAGATTCTCATGCCTGAGAATATTCAGAAGGTTGCAGATGTTTTAAGGAAGATTGGTTATGAGAAACCGGTTGATGATTTTATACTGAGCATGAACCGTGCAGCAGAAAAGGCTGCGCCTAAAGCTGCAGCTTATTTTGTCGATTCAGTCAAAGGAATGACTATTGAAGATGCTAAAAAGATCCTTAATGGCGGTGACACAGCGGCAACTGATTTTTTTAGGTCAAAAACATATGATAAACTTTTCAGCGACTTTAAACCCGCCATTTCATCGAGCATGGACGAGGTTGGAGTTACCCGCAGTTACAAGGAAATGATGGGAAAATATACATCTATACCTTTTATGAAAGCAGAATCTCTCGATGTTGACAACTATGTAACAAATAAAGCTCTGGACGGCCTTTTTTATATGGTAGCCATAGAAGAAAAGAAGATAAGAACCGATCCCGGCGCAAGGGTGACAGAACTCCTTAAGAAAGTGTTTGGGAAATAATTATAGATTGCTATATTTTTTATCGATTTTTTGTACTATTAACTCAAATGTTTTAAAATTCATGACTTGTTAATTACAAACAAAACAATATAAAGGAGGAAATTAGAATGAAAGGTATTACAACATTTGCCGCATTAATTGTAGTATGCATATTAGTTTTTTCACCGGGAAATGGAATGAGTCAAATAAGAGAAGGGTCTGTTTCCCTGAATCCTAATGTTGGAGGTTATGTTTTTCAGGGAGGTCAGCATATCGATGACGACTTAACATATGGATTAGGATTGGGCTACAATTTTACTGAGAACTGGGGGGTTGAGGGCAACTTTAATTATGTTAATACAGATTCAAATGCAGATTCTTCTGACGGAGAAAATGTAGAGGCATATCTGTACAGGCTGGATGCCGTATATCATTTTATGCCTGAGAAAAAACTCGTCCCCTATCTTGCTGCCGGTGTCGGTGCAATCAGAATTAGCGGCGATATTGATAATAAAGGTTCAGACCCTTTATTGAATTTCGGGGCCGGCATCAAGTATTTTGTTACAGAGAACTTAGCTGTTCGCGGTGACATCAGGCAAATAATTACAGATAATCCCAATTATAATTTAATTTATACGGTAGGGCTTACATACCTGTTCGGTGGAGAGAAAAAGGCTGCTCCGGCGCCTGAGCCTGCTAAAGCACCCGAACCTGCTCCTCAGCCAAAAGCGCCTGAACCTGTTGCGCCACCACCGCCTCCTCCTTCACCAGAGCCGGTTACTCCTCAGCCAAAAGCGCCTGAACCTGTTGCGCCACCACCGCCTCCTCCTGTAAAGGAAACGAAGGTTATCGCGCTTGAAGATATTCATTTCGATTTTGATAAGGCAACTCTGACAGAAGAAGCAACGGGAATACTGAAAAATAATATACAGTCCATGAAAGAAAATTCCGGCATTAAGGTCCGTATAGAAGGGCATACCTGCGCACACGGTCAGGATGATTACAACCTCAGATTGAGCGAGAGAAGAGCAAATGCTGTTAAGGAGTATCTGATGAAAGAAGGCGGCATATCTTCGGATAGACTGACTACAATCGCATATGGAGAAACCAGGTTGGCCATGCCTGAAACGCCCACACCACAGAATAAGAATTCGGCTGAGGCAAAGACAAACAGAAGGGTCCATTTTGTGGTAATTACTAATTAAGTTTATAGTTAAAAGATGCGTTGCAAGTTTTAACGGACGGATATTACGGTAGAAGTTGAAGTTTTCTTCAATTTCTACCGTATATTTTTAATGACATGTTGAAAATTTCAAAATACGGGCAATTCATCGTTTTACTCACCGCTGTCTTTATTGCTTCCTGCGCCGTACAAAAAGAAAAACCCACGGTTTCAGTTCCGGTTGAAAAGAAAATAGAAGTTGAAAAAAAGTCGGAACCACCTGAAAAAGAAGCAATAATAATAGAAGATAAAAGGCCCGGCAAAATCCACACAATGCGTTGTGAGGAAAATACGGACACAAATTTCAACATAAGCGGCATGAAGGTTTTGCCTTTTATCAAGCCAGCCTTTACTGATATAAACGGCGACGGTCTGACAGACATAATAGCGGGCAGTAAGAACGGAATGCTTTATTTATACCAGAATTCCGGAGATGCTCAAATACGTTACTGGAAGTCTCTTGAAGGATATTTCTACGGCATCAGCGCAGGCGCATTTTCATCGCCTGCGGTTGGAGATATTGATAGTGATGGACAGGCAGAACTTATTGTCGGTACCGGAGGCTTTTCATCTGATTCCGGCAGGCTTTTATTCTTTAAGAATACCGGTTCAATCGATGCTCCAAAATGGGTGAAGATCGAGGGGACTGACATAAAAATCGGGAATGATGCATCTGTCACAATGGTTGATTACAACTTTGATGGACTGACCGATCTAATAGCAGGAAACTCTGAAGGAAAAATATTCTTTTTCAAAAACATATCCATAGGTAAGAACATCAGGTTTGTTCGTGACAAGTCTCTTCAACTAAAAAAATCATTTGATAAATATGCGGTTCCTTCCGCTATAAAATTAGAAGACAGAGTTATTCTGACAATTGGAACTTCGCTTGGGAAACTTTATATGTTTGAATTGGAAAAAGGAAATGGCAGGATCTCAGAAAAAAATATAAAGGCTGATCTTTTCTCAAAGAGGTTTTTATCGCCGGTATTCACGAATCTTCTTGATAAAACCCGTTTTGATCTCGTTATTGCAGATGGAGACGGTATCCTTTCGTACTATGAAAACAAAAATAAAGACTTCACTGTATGGGGGAAAAAGCAGGACCTGTTCAATAACAGGATATTTGCAGGACCGGCCTGCGCCCCTACAATGTCTTTTATCGGGAACAGGTTTTATATGGTTGTCGGGAATATAGATGGCAGATTAAAGCTGTATGAATTCAGAAAGGGGTCTGGAGAAATGCCATGGATAGAGAGAAAAGGATATTTTGATAACATAAAGGTATCAGGATTTTCACGCGGAGTTCTTACCACATGGAAAGATAAAGGCCTTCTTATCACCGGAGAAAGCAGCGGCGATATAAAGGCATTTGTTAATAATGGTTCGGAAGATCTGCCGTCATGGAAACAGGAGAAAAACTTTTTCAAAGGCTTAAAGAAAAGATTCCACAGCACCCCGACCGTCTTTGATATTGACAATGATGGAACGTGGGAACTTATCACAGGCGCCGAAGATGGTAAAATATATTCTTATAAACTTAAAGAAATAGAAGACGGCCTTCCTTTTTGGGAGGAAATTACAGGTCTGTTCGATAATATAAAGGTCAAGGGTTTTTCCACCCCAACCTTTTTGAGGGATAACAGCACTATTTATCTTTTTGTCGGACAGGAGGACGGGAAGATAAGAGCATATACCGCAGAAGTGCATGATGAAAACAAATCTCACGTTGATCTCAATAAATTTGTATTTTTTGAAAGAGATTTTATTTCGGAGATCATAATGCAAGACCACAGTTCTCCGTTTCTGATCATGAATAATGGTATCATTGAAATGATCTCAGGAGATTATGACGGCAACATCAGACACTTTAACTGTATTCAGGGATAACTTCTCAGAAGAAAATTCTATCTTGATCTGTTAAAAGGAGGAGGAAAATGTTTAAAGAATTCAAAGAGTTTGCAATGCGCGGCAATGTCGTTGATATGGCAGTGGGTATTATAATCGGCGCTGCATTCGGTTCAATTGTCAACTCACTTGTTTCTGATGTCATTATGCCGCCAATAGGTTTGATTTTGGGCAACGTTGATTTCTCAAACCTTTTTATTGTAATTAAACAGGGGAGCAAAGCCGCAGGACCTTATATTTCTATTGCAGACGCCAAGACAGCCGGCGCAGTGACTTTGAATTATGGCCTGTTTTTAAACTCGGTCATCAGCTTTATCATAGTTGCCTTCTCGGTATTTATTTTGATCAAAGGCATAAATCAGCTTAAAAGAATAGAAGAAGCTCCGTCTGCTGAACCGACAACAAAAGATTGTCCGTACTGCTTCTCCACAATTCCCATCAAGGCTGTTCGCTGCGGGCATTGTACATCGGATATAAAGACCGCTTAGACAATTTTGGTGTCTGACCCCGCACATTTAAAATTACCCGCCAATAACTGCATGATCGTCCTCTAATGCCTCAGCTATTTCACGATCGATCACGGGATATGTTACTGAATTCCAGATGTTGCCGAAATGAGCGGAAAGCAGATTTATTGCAGTTGGATCATCTGTTTCAATAACAAGAAAGATCTTAAGTGGAGAACCTCCCAGCACTTCATAGCGTTTAACAGTTTTACATCTCTGTTTAAGAGTCTTATCCATGCTTTTTCTAATCCACTCTGCCCTTTCATGATTAATATCCGCCCTCGTTACATTTTCTTTGGCATCAAAAATTGAAATGTACCACATTTTCATACCTCCATTTTAATAGTTTAACCGAAAACACCTGTAATAACTCTTATGAAAATATTATCACAGGTCAAGATTTTATAGTTTAAAAAATTTTTATTTTCCCATATTCACCATCAAACCCCGGTGCGATATTAACTTTCCCTTCACGCATCAGCCATACAGCTTCCCTGAGAAGGGGAGAACCTGCTTTTTCGATATCTGCTAACGGCGTGTCCATGAGGATGCTGAATTCGTTTCCAAGCGCATGAAGCAGTTTTTGATATACAGTATTTACTGCCTTACTGCTTACACCTACCTTAATAGTCTCGGCAATAATTTCGGGAAGGGGAATTATTGAATGAAAGGCTGGAGCGCCTTTGGGTTTAAAGCCTTCTTTCCTGTCTGCAAGCTTTTCAACCCTGTGCATTACGCCCACCGTAACCTTTTTACCGCATACCGGACAGAGGTAGCCATGTTTTATGGTTTCTTTTGGTGTAAGGCTTACTTCACATTGTCTGTGCCCGTCATGATGGTATTTCCCTTCCTCGGGAAAGAACTCGATGGTGCCGCGAAAACCTTTTTTCGTTTT
>JAGVGM010000150.1 GCA_020057065.1 Thermodesulfovibrionia bacterium | reverse complement strand
TCAAAGCTCTCAGTTTCCTCTTTAAAGAGAAATGCCAAGATATTGCATATGGAGGATTTTTGGAATAGATTCCACCTCAGATAATCAAATAGTCTAAATAGTCTATTTTATATAAGTAGGCTATAAGGAAAACAAAAACGACAAAAATGAATGAACACTCAGTCAGTTCTTTAACATATTTGATAATTCGTTGTCAAGGACTTTTTCACCCAAAAATAGCGGCTAAACCCCTAAATAAGCCTTTTTTACATCCTCGTTGTCAAGCAGCCCCAAACTTCTTTTTATAGGAAAAACCACCCGACCCTGCCCGTCAATCTTGAATGAAATGTTCGGAGTTCTTAAGGGATTCCAATGCCTCTACGTCGGCCAAATCCTTGGTTCTTCCTGATGCTCTCTTGTTGCGAATTAGGTCGTCAATTGACGGAATATGCACTTCAATTCCCTCAATGTTCACAGACAGTGACCTACGATACGTCTCCTCAAAATGAAGTCCGGACGCTGCAGTGATGATGTCGATTCGCCTTGGGGCAACGCCGATCTGAAAGATGGTTCCATCCTTCTGAAGGTCTTCCTTGGTCAGATTGTGCAACGGGGCACCGAAACGGCGCAATGCCCGCAAGACAGCATCAGCGTTCTGAGGGGACGGCATGACCCAAATGTCTATGTCCATGGTGGCCCGGGGATAACCGTGGGCTGCCAGCGCATAGGCACCGACGAGGATGAATCTAACCTTCTCGTCGCACAAGGCATGTAACATGTCTCTGTAGTCTTCGTTCAGCATCGTGTTTTACGCTCAAGGACGAAATTTCTCGGGTCAGCGGCCAGACGAGACTAATGCGGTCTTCCGGCGTACCGGGAACGAAGTCGTCATTCCGATGATCCGAAATTCGGTATATGGCTGTGTGTTTTCTGTTCATGGTTTCAAACTAACATTTTTCCCTTGCAAGATCAATCGGATAGTTGCTCCGAACGTAGAAATCACCTGCCGCCAACACTCGGGGTATTCAACCTTGAGAAAGCACCTACTTGGATGCGGGACAGGGCATTTCAAAAACCGCCACGCTGTTGGCGGTCAGATACATACTGGTTAGGCAAACTTGCTAATGAATTCCCTCCCCTGATTTATCCTTGATTATGAAGCAATTCTGGTGAAAGAAATAGGTTTGACCATTTGCCATTCTTCTGAAATATGCTCTGCTTGCCATAAATCATAATTTTTCTGTAAATTTAGCCAAAAGATAGGTGTGGTATCGAAAGCACGGGATAAACGCAATGCCATATCAGGAGTAATTGAGCCTCTTTCATTAATAATTTTTGATAATGTTTTTCTGGAAATACCAAGGGATTCAGACATATCTTTGATTGTAATGGATAATGGCTCCAAATAATCTTCCTTTATAATCTTCCCGGGATGTGTAGGTTGCCTTTTCATCTTTCTCATGGCTTCACCTCTTTAATGATAATCATCATAATCAACTATGAAGGCATCACCGTTAAAAAATTCAAAAAATACTCTCCAATTGCCTGAAACTTTAACTGCATATTGATCCTTTTTATCTTCACTCAATTGGTGTAGAAAGGAACCTGGATAATCCATATCTTTTATGTCGCTTGCGGCATTAAGCCTGTCAAGAATTTTCTCAAGCCTGTTGGCATGTTCCGGTCTAATTCCCTTTTTACTGCCAGTATAGAAAAAATCTTCCAAACCTTTATGCTTGAATGATTTTATCATAAATTGTATTGTAACCGTTTAGGTTACTGGTGCCAAGGACTTTATTGGCTTCCAGCGAACAGTTAGTTTAGGCTAACTTGCTAATATTATTAAACAGTTACAAATATGAGACCACAAACTATTTTGAAGAATTAGGTATTGTCCTCCAAATTCTGTGTCCTTCTTACGGCAGGAAATGGGGTTCATCCCTGATAGCATCTAAGCTCTCATCCAAAGATAATTCGGTGTAGATTTCCCACCATTGCCCTGTATGCCTCATGTATGAAAGATTAAAGCGTTCATCTCCAGAGGGAGGTTTGATGTGATTCGGCTTCAAAACCGTCTCAATGAGATCGTTCGCCTTCGCTTCCACATTAGTCTTAACGGCATCTAGCACTTTGGGCTTAGGTTGTTTTGGAGGGCTAAAGACCCACATTTTTCTTCCTTTTGCCATGTTATCTCTCCCAACGAAAAGGGCAAGTGTGTTAAGATTGTCCTGACAGCCTAACACCCGGCATCAGCGAGAGGCCGCTTTATGGCCGATTCGCTGCATGCTTTTGGTTAGCCCTCGTTTTCTTCTGTTCTGATTTCGGAGTGAACCGTGTAGATATCCGAGGTCTTGGGGCTGGAACACCATAAAGCATGCCCTCGGCGCTGATATCCTCATCGATGTCCGGCCAATGCACACCATGACCGTCTCCAATGATTCTCCAATTTGCCCGCTGTTTGGACGTTGCCTCTGCCAGTCGCCAAGACCAGGCAAGAGGAACACTGATTACCCGCCCATCTATGAGTCGAGCCGTAATTGTGTCTTCGGTGACACTTATATCCTTAATTCTTACTTCTTGTATTTGTACCGCAGTGTTCATACCATGCCTCCATGATTTTGTCCCTGTTCTTTAAGATTGCTTCCCGTATGGCATTGAGCTCTTTTGGCGCAAAACCCTGATTTCTTGCCAAAGCAACGGGTTGGATCCAGAATTTGCAGATCATCCTTTCTCTCTGAACATGCACGTGCATTTGCTCGTTGCAATCAAAGCTGTAGAAAAAGAACCTGTATGGCCCTGAAATGTTGCTAATTGTCGGCATATCAGTCTCTGCTTATAATTATAGACGAATACATAAGGGCTGTCCATGTTTGTTTTGCAGGGCTAACATATATTGGACAGAAAAAATATATTACAAAACACTTGACTAAAACAATTGTTCAACCATATAAGGTTAAATAGCGCATATACACCACCTCCTTCAGGAAAAACATTGGACAAATTCAAGATGATGATGGGCACAAACCTTTAAATTTCAATTTATACATTTACTCTTAAGCTTCTCAATCTCCTCTCCAAGTTTGCTTGACCCTTTCATCTCATTTTCAATCTTATTCAGAGCGATACTTACAGCAGCTCCTTTGATCCCAAACTCCTTCCTTCCCTTTCTCCTATACTCCCCTTTTTACTCTGAAATGAGGGTCATAAAGTCGGGTGAACGCACAATCTTTCCGACAAGATTCTGGACCGACGGCATAAAGGCTTGAGCCGTTTGATTGCACGCCGTATCCCCAAAGAAGCTCGTAGTGTACGAATAGTTCTCTGTGACCGTCATGGACCTTCCGTTTGAGGACTTGACCGTCAATGCCAATTTCCAGTTACCCATGTTCGAAGAGAAGTCTATTTGATCAAGGTTTCCGGTGAGGGTAACCGGGGCGGTAGGGGAAAAAGCATTTGCTATTCTGAGTTCATCTACGAGCGCTTTTAGTATGAATTCCGAAAAAGGCTCGCCATCGGGAGTCTTGATTGGTCCAACACCGCGACACATGATCTCGCTTTGGCCCGGTTGCGAAGAAGAAAAGGGACCAATGTTTATTGTCTTTCCATTAAGGGTTCGTAGCGCGACCACGTTGTCGGCTGACATTGAATACCGACTAGCCGCATAGGTAGAGCAACCGGACAGCACGGCAACCACTAACAGCAGAGTCAATCCTCGTTTCATCAGTATCTCCTTTATTGTAGTTACTTGACGGTAACGAGTCTGTAGAAAAAGTCCCCGTGAGGTCGAAACCCACAATTTTTTTTTGGGGGGGGGCACTTCTCCCGACCTTGAGATCGTTCAATACACCGCATTCTGCGAGGTCGCATTTTGGTTATTCTCTCACAAATTTTTCACAAAGGGGTTTTCCTACAGGCTCAACGACCTAAATCAGCGTCGCGACATCAGGAGCGTCCGCTGGAGCTAATGGTTATACCCAGCATAATCTGAACGAAAACCATGGTGAGCAATTTTTCCAGACTATCCGTTCAAATTGAACACCCCAACCCTGGCACTGTTCAACTACCTTTGAAATATCGTCATCAGAGCAACTATCACCAAAGACCACACCAGCTAATGAATTACCAAACCTCAGATAAACATCTTCTTCCTTATTGGAGAACAAAACCCACCTAAACTCATCTTCATTGCTCCAATCTTCAGACTTCTCGAAAAACAGCCTCTTGTGATGAGTGTATATATGTGCTTTGACGTATTTCTCAAGCCTAAGCCGCTCAAGGTAATCTATGTTAATTCCGTATGAACTTGTAGACAGATATTCAACAATCAATCTGTTCTTGTAAGTTACGGAGCCACCATAAATATCAAAATCATTCAAAAACTGATTGCTGATCGCGATGTTGAGAGCGGATTTATCGAAGATAAGACAGACGCCCCTATGATTATCACCGTATTGTGCCCACATTCGGGCTTTGCAGAAGCCACGATTGAAAATATCTTTTATATGGTCTCCAGAGAGAATCCTATCTTTCGAAAAGCAGATTACATTTGCTCTGTGCTTTAATGCCTGTGTAACCTTTTTTGATATTTCGTCCAAGTTGTATTTTGAAAGATCATGACCCTCGTTGGAACCAACAAAGAACTGCCAATCCTTTGTTTCTTTCGGATCGTTTGTGTTGATATATTTACCAATTTTGAGGGTTTTATCTTTAAGGATATAGTGAATGGCGATATTTGAAGATGTGTAGTGATACAAGTACTTCTCTTGATCGCTAAAGAATTGATACATGACCCCTCTTACTTTGGTTTTAAACAAAAAATCTTTTATTCTTAACAAGTTATTTGAAAAAAGCTTGCATCCCCCTATAAAAAGGGTTAAAGGTAGTTTGGAAACCACATGAAGGCAAACCCTTATGACTAAGGGGGGATAGTAATTTATACCCATTTACACTAAACCCCTAAATATGCCTTCCTCACATCCTCGTTGTCGAGAAGTATTTCTGGAGTACCTTGAAGAACAATCTCCCCCATCTCCATTACGTATCCCTTGTGACAATAATTTAAGGCGAGACGGGCATTCTGATCAACCAGAATTATGCTAACCCCTTCCCTGTTAATCTCGGCAACAATTTCAGCCATCTCTTGAGCCATAATGGGCGATAGGCCCAAAGACGGTTCATCCAGTAGAAGCAGCTTTGGTTTTCCCATCAATGCCCGACCCAGGGCAACCATCTGCCGTTCTCCCCCGCTCAGGCTTCCTGCCCGCTGTTTTTGTCTCTCCTTTAACACTGGAAAGTGTTTGAAAACCCTATCCAGATCATCCTTGATCTCCTTTTTGTCTTTCCGCAAAAAGGCACCCATCTTCAGATTTTCTATGGTTGTCATTTGAGGGAAAACCTTTCTTCCTTCAAGGATAT
>JAGVGM010000256.1 GCA_020057065.1 Thermodesulfovibrionia bacterium | reverse complement strand
TCCCGCTGTGAGCGATTGTAAAATCATTCCTTAGTGTCCGCTCTGTCTTAATGCAAAGTATCCTGTCAAGGTTCATGCCCTTAGGAATGTCTCTGTGAATATCTCCTTTCTCCTTTGGTTTAACTGCAAACTTCTTGTTGTGCAACGGCAAATAACTCACCATGAATGTTATTGACCTCAATATTTATTTAAGAACGGAACCAGGAACAGCAAGAATCTCGTACCTTGCCATAGGCAAGCAGGAGAAAAGAGCGCTGAGGAAAAATCTCACAATTATGATATCCCGGTGAAGTAAAATTGTTGGCAGGCATCGTGGCTGATGCGCTGCCAACGCAATCCAACTTCCAATAATTATAGAATATACCCTAAGGGAATATTACAGTCAAGTTAAAGGGAAGGGAGGATGTTAAAGAGGTTCTCGACCTTCCGTATGACTTCACGCAGAGGTGTCCGTTGTGTGGAGCGTCGGTAAAAGAGCTTTTGGATTATCTGGCCGGTTTCGCGCCAGGGGAGTATATAGATTTGAGCGTAAGCAGATTTTATGCATTCCGGGCTTTTATACTGACGTCTATAGACAAGATGTTGGCGATGGGCTTTTACAAAGAGGTGGCGGCGGCGTTACAAAGTCCTTCCGAAAAGCAGCGGATAAAGGTGTTTCTTGTTTTTGCGGAAGAGTTCACTTGCTGTAAGACCGATCATGTAATCCGGGGGCCGTGTGCCCTGGGCTACGACTATTACATGGAAGACGGCGGCTATATGAGAAACGGTCACTTCTTTTACGGCAGTCCCTCACAGTTCAGATAAGCGGAACGACAGGAGAGTTGCGCGCCGGAAGACCGGAGCTGCCTGTCGGCGGAGGCAACAACAGCTATTTCCTGCATCGCATACCGAAACCCTGCCTGCATCACCACCGGCATGCTCACAATACTGCCTTTTTTATACCCTTCCGATCCCTGCAAACGACAGTAGTCCTTCTTTTTACACTCCGTGGTATAGCTCCTTTGACACAGCGGAAATAAACTACAGCATCAAAACAATCAACAGGAGGAAGACCATAGGTGAAGACAAAAAGAAGACAGACATTGCGTTATTAAGGTTTCTGGCGGATCATCAGAATAATAAAACCATTCGGAACTAAAATCACCTTGAAATGCCATTGCTATAGTGGATCTATCACAATTGACAGGGATATGCGCATTGGGACAATTTAGAGGATATTTTTCTGCAAATGAACCATCACTCATACGGGCATCAACAAACGTTCTGAATTCATTCCAGAATCTTTGATCGATTTTTTCTTTATTCCGTGGTGGAGTTCCAAGTTCACGTTCACTAAAATAGTTGTCTGCCATAGTGAGTTCTTTTTATACAATATAGCTAAAGATTATTTGCAATACAAAATGTCTTTATTTCTGAGCGATATGTTTGCTAATCTCGTTGTGTGTCAAACCATAATAGGATTCGGTCGCTTCTTCCTGTGACCAGAGGTTTCCAATTCTCTTGTCTTTCAGATAATAATCAATCCCATTGCACCAAGCCGTCCGTACCTCTGGATAGATATAACCATGCTTGTAGAAGAAGTATTCTTCTCCGCAAAGGTTAAAATAGTCATAAAGAGTATCTATTTCATTTTTTCCCAAAGAGTTTCCTGAATCCCTAACAATCTGATTCAATTCTTCGTTTAATGCATCATATCTGCGATTGAAGTCCACAAATATTTCCTTAAACAAATGTAATTCATCCAGCTTTTGTTTCTGAACTATAAAAAACAAGTAAAACTCACTTGCTATAATAGTAAAAACAACATTTCAGTCATTCACTTTATTGAAGAAAAAGACAAGAATAGTTGTGATTATTATGGCAACTGTAAATTGGAAGTTGTATTGATATAGGAAGTATTTGATTTTGACACTCATTTTTCAGCCACCTAATTGATATCCAAATTATATCAAACTGGAATGACAGAAACATCTCTGCCGTTTTCTTCCCGGTTCCTACCCGAACAATAATAGATTATGTTATCATCAATGGCTATTAATAGCGATAAAAAAAGGGTAGTCGCAACCTCATATGTTGCGTAAATTACGACCACCTTTCTTTCTTAATTAATCGCAGGCTGAAGCCTGCGGCTACCCATAAAACAAACACATGCAAAAAGGTAAAGTCTACATAGTCGGGGCAGGTCCCGGGGATATCAGTCTTCTTACGCTAAAGGGACTTAAATGTCTACAAAAAGCAGAAGTGGTTATTTATGACTTTCATTTGAATGCGCAGGTATTGAACTACATAAGTCATGACGCTGAATTCATTTATGCCGGAAAGCGCGGGGGTCAGCACACAATGACTCAGGATGAGATAAACAGGACTCTCGTTGAAAAGGCCAGGGAAGGGAAGATCATCTGCCGCTTAAAAGGCGGCGACCCGTTCGTATTCGGCAGAGGTGGAGAAGAGGCCGAGACTTTGGCGGGAGAGAATATTGAGTTTGAAATAGTCCCGGGTGTCAGCTCCGCCATTGCAGCGCCTGCATACGCCGGCATCCCTCTTACTCACAGGCTTTATTCATCTTCACTTGCTATCGTTCCCGGTTATGAAGATCCTTCCAAGGAGGAAAGTTCCATTGACTGGCAAAAGCTTGCAACCGGGGTAGGCACTATAGTATTTCTTATGACTGTAAAAAATATATCTCTGGTCTGTAAAAAGCTCATTGATAACGGCAGGAGTCCTGATACCCCTGTAGCGGTGATACGCTGGGGAACAAGGGCTGACCAGACCACCCTCGTCGGGAATTTAAAGACCATGCCTGACCTGATAAAAGAAAATGAGATCAAACCGCCTGCGGTCATGGTAGTAGGTGAAGTTGTAAGGTTGAGAGAAATTCTCAAATGGTATGAAAAGAAACCTCTTTTTGGTCAGCGCATCCTTATCACAAGGGAACATTCTGAGGGATATGAATCTTTGGAAGAGCTTGGCGCTGAGATCATCGAATTCCGTACCATTGAGATTGTACCGCCTGAAGACTGGACAGAAGTGGACAGGGCCATAGAAAAAATAGAATCTTACAACTGGCTGATACTGACAAGTGCAAACGGTGTTAAATTTTTCTTCCGGAGATTATTTGAAAAAGAAAAAGACATCAGGGATTTAAAGGGTATAAAGATTTGCGCGGTCGGCACAAAAACAGCAGATGCAATTAATAAGTTCGGCATAAAAGTGGATCTGGTTCCGGAGGAATTCAATGCGGAAGGACTGATAGCGGTTTTTAGTCAGCAATATGCAGGGGCGTTGCATGCAACGCCCCTACGGGGAATAAAATTTCTCCTCCCCCGCGCCGAGACCGCGCGTGAAATCTTTCCGCAAAAAGTATGCGAACTCGGCGGAGAGATCGACGTCGTCACGGCATACAGGGCTGTGAAACCTGAAACACACGGCAAGAGATTAAAACGGTTTTTAAAAGAGGGCAAGATCACCATAGCAACATTTACAAGCGCCACGACTTTTAATAATTTTATCGAAATAGCAGGAGAGGATGCAGATGCTCTTTTGAAAGATGTTGCCATTGCGGTAATCGGCCCCGTCACTGCAAAGGCCATTGAAAAGGCAGGGTTGAAAGTCAGCATCATGCCTAAAGAGGCAACCATTGAGGCTATGGTGAATGAGATAATAAAATGGGCGAAAAAGGGGAAAGAATGACAAGATGGTCGCAATACCACCTTAGAAAGTTCTTAAAACAACTTGCTTGCATCCAAAAAATCATTAAGATGTTTAGCCCGAAGCAACTGTATATAAAAAACCTGCAACTCTTGTTATGCCGATTCCTTCATATTCCTTCAGATTCAAAAGATGTTTATCTCCGGTAACTATGATATCCGCTTCTGCTGTAACAGCGCATTCAAGGATCTTGTTGTCGGCTTTGTCCTGAAGAATATTGATTTTGATGTCAGGCTTAACTACAGCGGCAACCTTGCTTATATGCTTTAAAGTCAAAGTTATTTCGTTATCACCCCAGTTGAATTTTTTTCTTAATTTATTCGCCAATTCTGTAAGAATAGCAACAGACGTAAAAAGTTCAATCCTGCCCTTTACAGCAAGCAGGTAGGCTTCTTCTCCTTTGCTGTGAGGGAAGACAAGGGCAGAGATATAAACATTAGTATCAAAAACGGCTTTTAACACTAACGCCCCTCAAAAACAAGCCGTTCAATATCCCTCTCTGTCAGCTTCAAAGCCTTTGCCTTTTTTGCGCCGTATCTCTGCAGCCTGAAAAATTCTTCTTCGAGTTTTTCCTGCCTGTAAAGGCTGAACATCTCCCGGAATAACTGGCTCTTGGTCTCACGTTTCAATTTAGCCATCTTCTCATATTCATTTGCGAGATCCGGCGGCAGGGATATGGTCATTGCTATTCTTTTCCTCGCTGGCATAGCACATCCTCCTTAAATGGTATGACCCTATAATACCATTATTGCGCAGATTTTCCAAAGAGTATTTTTTAGCTTAGCATTGACAGTTCAATTTATTTGTGCAAAATAAGATGCATCATGATCCCTAAAGACATTCAAAATAAAGAAGCTGTTCTTAATTTGCTCAGGGCAAAGACCGACAGGCCGGTAAGCATCAAGGAGATCGCAATTGCACTCGGTGTCCATAAAAAGGAAATGCGGCCGCTCAAACGGATCATAGAGTCTTTAATAAGGTCCGGCGATGTCTTCAGGACCAAATCCGGATTCTACGGGCTTGCCGAAAAGATGAATCTCTCCACAGGATTTTTTGAGGCGCACAGGGACGGGTACGGTTTTGTAATCCCGGAAAAGTCCGGCGAGAGGGACCTTTTTATCCCGCCGCGAAAGACCTCAGGCGCGATGTCAGGTGACAAAGTCGTAGCGCGGATAGAAAGCATGACGAGAAGGGAAGGCAGCATCATAAAGATCCTGGAACGGGCTCAGAAGAAAGTCGTAGGGCTGTTCTACCGTGAGGGGAACATGTTCTATGTAAAGCCAAAAAGCCGGAAAATAACTTTCGGTATAGTAGTCAGTCCTGAAAACAGATCCGGCGCAAAGGACGGTGATAATGTAGTTGTTGAACTTACTTCTTATCCTACCGCCATAAAACCTCCAGAAGGAAAGGTCTTAAAGGTCCTTCCAGCCCTTGAGGGGCCTGTCAATGAGATAGAAATGATCGTTGAAGAACATTCCCTGCCTTCAAAATTCCCCTCTGCTGTTCTTTCTGAAGTCAGGGAGCTTCGGGATGAAATTTCGCTTCAAAAGAGGGTCGACTGCCGTAATTTTTTGGCCGTCACTATTGACGGCGAAACGGCAAAAGATTATGACGATGCTGTTTCGATAAAGAAAACACCGGACGGATTTATACTTTGGATTCATATCGCTGACGTAGGTCATTATGTGCCATGGGATTCTCCCATTGATCTTGAGGCCAGAAAGAGAGGCACAAGCGTGTATTTCCCGGGCAGCGTCATTCCGATGCTTCCGGAAAAACTCTCAAATGATCTGTGCAGTCTCGTCCCGAGACTGGACAGGCCGACATTTACTGCTGAAATACATTTTGACAAAAAAGGCCATACAATAAAGAAAGACTTTTATCCCAGCTTAATACACAGCAATGATAGAATGACCTACACCTCTGTCAGAAAAATACTTGTTGACCGGGACCTTCCGGAAAGGCAGAGATATGATTACCTTCTTAAAAGTTTTGAAACGATGGAGGAGCTTTGCGGGATCCTGAGAGATAAAAGGATAAAGCGCGGCAGTCTTGATTTTGATCTGCCCGAACCCGAAGTGCTCCTTGATATCCAGGGAAATCCCGAATCCATCATAAGATCTGAACGCAATCTTGCGCATATGATGATTGAAGAATTCATGATAGCAGCCAACGAGGCTGTCGCCTCCCATCTTGAGGACCTGAAACTGCCGTCGATCTACAGGATACATGAAAAGCCTGATCCATATAAGCTTGATGAACTCAGGCCTGTTTTTAATTCCTTCGGACTGCAGATCAAAAAAATAGACGCAAACACCTTTCAGACGGTTCTTAAAAAGATAAAAGGAAAGGTCGAGGAATCTATGCTCAATATCCTCCTTCTACGCTCCCTGAAGCAGGCAAGGTATTCAACTGACAATACGGGACACTTCGGGCTTGCTTCTGAAAGTTATACACATTTTACATCTCCAATAAGACGCTATCCCGACCTCGTCGTTCACAGAATGCTCAGGGAAACCCTCCTTAAGAACAAACTTTCAAAAGAGAAACGTGAGCATTTCGAGAAGCTTTTACCGGAAATAGCCGCACATGCATCAAAGACGGAAAGGGCCGCTGATGAAGCCGAAAGGGAGATCGTCAATGCGATGAGAGTCTGGTTTATGAAAGACAAGATCGGAAATGAATACAGAGGCATGGTCTCAAATATTTCTTCATACGGGATGAAGATACAGTTAAAGGACTTTTTTGTGGAAGGATTTCTGCATGTATCTTTAATGCCTGACGACTACTACAGG
>JAGVGM010000222.1 GCA_020057065.1 Thermodesulfovibrionia bacterium | reverse complement strand
CCCCATGCCCCGTGGGGCATGGGGGGTTAGTACGAAAATAAAACCTTATTTTCATGCTTCGTGGTGCCCCACGGGGCATGAGGGTTTTTACGATAGTCTGCATCGCGGGTCGCACATCTGAATTTGTCGTTTTAAATAAGACACTGGAGAAATTTGAAAATGAACATGCACAGAAAATTGGTAAAGAAAATTAATATGGGCGAAGAAGTAGACGATGAACATGTTCAAGCGGAAAAGAATGAATTAATCTCAATGATTTGGGAAATTACGAAGGATAATTGGTCATTTGTGAGAGGGCAAGATGTTAAACGAAGATTACAAAGAGATGTTGCAACTATTATTAGAAGAACAAGTTGATTTCATGATAGTAGGTGCATATGCTTTAGGAACTCATGGATACCCTAGAGCTACCGGGGATATCGATATTTGGGTAAAACCAAATAATATAAATTCAAAGAAATTATATAAAGCATTAGCACGATTCGGCGCTCCTATTGATCAAATTCGAATTGATGAATTTTCAACTGAAGGAATCATTTTCCAGATCGGTGTGATTCCTCGTAGAATTGACATCATCACGAAGATTGACGGTGTTACATATGAAGAAGCTGATAAAGATAAAATTAATGTTGAAATTGAAGGTTTAAAAATACCCGTTATATCTTTAGAAAAGTTACTCAGAAATAAAATGGCGACAGGAAGAGAAAAGGATGAACTTGACATAAAAATATTAACAAAAAAGGGAAATTCATAATCTGTCACTGGTACAGACGTAAAAAAGCCGCCCTTGACTTCCATCGTTCGGCAGGTAAAAATATTAAAAAAGGTGAAAACAAACCGGTATGCATTGAAATTAAGATTTCTAATTCTGCAGGGATTTTCCAAATAGACGAACTGTTAAAAAAATAAGCTGAGCCATTCTCCCTTAAAACCTTTCGTGGAGGTAATTGCTAAAATTGAAGGAGAAATGGAATGCAGGATGTTTGACTCGTATTCGATGTAGGATAATACTTGCTTAACTACAGCGTTGAGACTGCCTGGCGGGTCATCTGTTTGAGTTCGTTATAGGTTTCTAAAGAAAAGTGCTTTGATCTGAAAGGTACAAGAGAATTGTTGTGAAACAGGGGCTCTCTGGCTATATCGAATCTCGATTCCTCAACAGCATCTCCCCAGAGGGCAGTTTGAGGGATGGGAGAATATTCGGCAAGAATGGGTTTTGCTCCCGCCCCCAAGACAAATCTGATAGTATCTTCCACTTCTTCCGGTTTCTGACCGGGGAGCCCGATCAGGATATATACACCAATCTCTCCGGGCAAGAACCCTGCTTCTCTTAAGTTTGAAACTGACTGTTCAAACTCTCTGTTTGTAGTCTTGTTACCGGTAGAGCGCTGTCTCTTTACATCTGATGTCTCAAGCCCCAGTCGTATTGTCTTGAAACCCGCCTCATACATCAATCCGCAGAGTTCCCTGGTCATAAATCTTATGTGTATCCCATTGGGTGTGTGAAAGTTGCACAATATCTTTCTTCTCAATATCTCTTTCAGGATAATCTCAATATTCTTCTCTGGATCTGACATAAGGGCATCGTCGTAAAATACAAATTCTTTTACCCCGTACCTCTCCCCCCAAAATTGTATTTCATCTGCTACGCAAATAGGGTCTCTGCGTCTAAACCCTTTATAAATGACATGGGAGGCACAATAAGTGCATGAAAACGGGCAGCCCCTGGAGGTCAGAATACACACATAGTCCAGATCCGGCATGAGATCGAATGCAGGATATGGAAGAGAGTCTAACCCATCACTTGATCTCAGGTATTCGAATCTGTTCCCTGTAAGTTCACCTACCAATTTTAAGGTTTCCGTCTCCCCCTCTCCTCTGATAATATAATCTGCCCTTAAATACTCAGAGGCATGTGAATAACAGAGGGTAGCATAAATGCCCCCAAGGACAACCGGAACCTCAGGGTAGATATCCTTGACTATATCTATTACCTTAAAGACACCGGGATACCAGTATGTCATCATGGAGGTGACCAATATTACCGTGGGTTTTGGAACATTTTTAAGCTCTTTTCGAAATATTTCAGGAGTGATGCCGTATCGGCTGTATCTTTTAGGAACATCCTTCAAACAATCCGGTTTGACCACATTCTCTTTATAGAACCTGCCGGTTCCATAAGCCTTTCTCTTAGCCGGTTCTATACCGTTTGCGTTTCCCATATTTGGAGTGTGGATATCGAGACAGTCAATATAATGAACCCTGTAGCCGTTCTTCCTTAAAAGGCTTCCAATATACAAAAGCCCTATTGGTTTGGCCCACAGGTCGAAGGCGGCAAAATCATATATCCATGGGTTTATTAAGAGAATGTTATGGTTTGATTTGATCTTCATTATCGGAGAATAGTATCATTTGTCTGTTGTTTCCTCAATAATTTAATATACCAAATGAACATACCAAATGAATATACTAAATGATTGACAAAAACAAAAAGTATTAGTATTGTCAATATTATATATTTATTGGATAGTGCGAGCATAGGAAACTTAACAGTACCAGTATTTGGCAAACGAAAGGAGAACAATAATGACAGTAGAACAGGCTGAAAAAGCAACCCAGTCAACAAAAACAGTTAGAAATTACGTTTGGTTCTCAATGGGAGCAGGCCTAATACCTGTTCCGTTTTTGGATCTTGCAGCCATTAGCGGTCTACAATTAAAGATGATCCACACTTTGAGCAAGCAATACGAAACTCCCTTCAAAGATGAGTCCGGCAAGGCGATCATTTCGGCTTTGCTCGGATATATCGTTCCAGATTCTCTGAGTCGTGGCGTTATGGGATCTCTTTTTAAAGCTATCCCGGTTATAGGACCTCTTGGTGGTACCCTGTCAATGTCTATTTTCACAGGCGCAAGCACCTATGCCATTGGACAAATCTTTATTCGTCATTTCGAAGCCGGCGGCACTTTGCTAAATTTCGATCCGGACAAGATGAGAGAGTATTTCAAAGAAGAATTCGAAAGAGGCAAAGAAGTAGTGGCCGAATTTGGAAAGGGAAAGCCAACCGAAACCGAGCCTAAAGAAGAACCGGGTACCAAAGACAAAAAATAGGTTCCGAAGTTTCAGGCTAAACCATCGTTTCTTGTATGGGATGCCTGTAAGATGGTTTATTTGAATTATGCATTTGGTTGAAATAAACATCAGGTGCCAACAAATCTTAGCAAATGTTTATTTCAACCAAATGCTATCGAGACCTTTGAAAAGTGCCTAATTTGTCATTGCGAACGAAGTGAAGCAATCTCATAACGTGTTGATTATCAAAGAGAGCCACGGCGTGCACACGCCTCGCAATGACTGAAAGCGAGTTTTGCAAAGGTCTAGCTATCGTCTTGACAGGGATATCCTGAAACCGTCAGATTTTTTAACGTCCGGAAAAGCGCAAACCGTTAGCGCAGGACATCATTGTACAGGAGATAAATACTTATGGAACTCATTGCTATTGGTCTGTTCTTATGTATAATTGCCGGATACATTGGACGTCATCGTCTTATTGGTTTCTGGGGGTTTTTCTTCCTTTCAATGGTAGTAACACCAATAATTTCGCTTATCTTCCTGCTCTTTACTATTGATAAGAGAGAGAGAGTAGTTGAATAGTTTTCTCGCAAAAATTCCAATTGTTGAGTTTGTACAACACTACTGCAAATTCCTGAATCGCAGATTTATCCTTTTAAATCTGATTTCCGGATTATCAAGCACAACCATTGTTGCGCTTGTTAACAACTCTGCGTCCAGCAACACCGCCTCATTTGACCTAAGTTCTTTTCTGATTTTTGCAATTGTTCTCGTAGCATATATCTACACGACTAAAACTTTAATGGACATTACATTTGAGGTGACGGAAGACTCTGTTGATAGAGTTCGCCAGTCACTTTTCAAAAAATTGCGTTTGTGCGATTTGGAATTTTTTGAACAAAAAGGCAAAGAGCAAGTTTACAGTCAGATAATGAAATCTACTGCCATAATTGCCCAGACCGGGGCTTTTATCCTTGCTACAGGACCGGAGTTAATTTTAATTGTTCTCGTTTATATTTACATTTTTTTCCTATCAAAGATTGCTTTTCTCATTTGTATTTCAATGCTTACTGTAGCGGCTACTATTTTTGTACGTAAAACCGCTGAAGTAGAAGCTTGCTATCAGGAGGCTGCGGAACATGACAAACAAGTAGGCGGGAATCTAAACGGACTCTTGTTTGGCTTTAAGGAATGTCTGTTAAACAGCAGGCGTAAATTGGATCTGTCGGCTAGTTTCTTCAGGATTTCCGGCGAGTTGGCAGAAAGCAGAATAGACGCCGGAAAGAATTTCTCAAACAGTTACGCCTTTGTTCAGATTTTTTTCTATGTTCTCATTGCTATAATAGTTTTTATTATGCCGGTTTTTACGCAGGGCTACTTCGGACAATCCAATATGACCTTCAAGCTTGTTGCTGCTATTTTCTTCGTTTTTATTCCAACGGCAAATTTGGTGAGGACACTAAACTACAATACGCAAGTAAGTGTTGCCATTCGAGGTATTTGGGATCTGGACAGAGCTATCGACAAACGTCTTCAGGAAAATGGCATTGATTTTGAAAGTGATAAACCGGAAGAAGCGCTTAATCCTCCAACCTTTGAAAACTTAACAATGGACGGTATATTCTATTCTTATTACGATTCTGACCACATGAGCACTTTTTCAGCCGGCCCATTTACCTTCGAACTTAAAAAAGGCGAAGTGGTATTTATTTGCGGAGGT
>JAGVGM010000326.1 GCA_020057065.1 Thermodesulfovibrionia bacterium | reverse complement strand
TGATTGCGACATGTGTTTTGCCTGTATAGGGATGTGTCCTACTGGCGCTTTAAAAAGTAATTATGACATTCACGGCGGGGATAACAATTCAGCTTATCACCCTGAGGAAACTGAAAAACAGGAATTGTTTTTCTTCTCTTCCTTATGCACAGGATGCGGTCTTTGTTCAGACTTTTGCGTGAATAATTCCATTAGCATTAAACAGGGGTTCCCGGGAGAAGACCCTTTTAAGATTACATGTGTCAGGAGGGTGCTGCTTGATGAGGAAGAACATGACACAATTGATGAAGAGGACAAAGAAATAAATAACAAATAACAAAATCCAAATGCCAGATGAATGCCTAAGTTCAAATGATTAAACGCCTGCTGCAGCGTATCTTTGATATTTGAGCATTTGAACTTCATTTGTAATTTGGATTTTGATATTTGAAATTACTTATAGAATGTGAGGTTTATTATGTATCGAATTATTTTATATTTACTTATTGTTCTTCTATCCTGCTCATGTATATCTTACGCTGATGACGCCCCTGCTGTGATGGCTAAAGTAAATGGTTCGCCCATCACATCAATTGATGTTGATGAGGAAGTCAGCATAGCCATCCCGCAAACACTATTTCACAGGAATGTATCTCCTGAGAGAATGGAGACCTTTAAAAAGGAGGCGGTGGAGAAACTTATCGACAGGGAGCTTCAGTTTCAGGAGGCAAAAGCACAGGGAATAAAAACAGAAAAGAGCGAGATAAAGAATACGGTCGAGGAGATAAAAAAGAGATTCCGCTCCAACAGTGAGTTCAAAGAGGCCCTGAAGAAAAACAATAAAACCATAAAGAGTTTAGAGGCACAGATAGAAAAGAACCTTAGTATAGAGAAGATTTTTCAAAAGGAAGTAGAAGATAAGATTAAGTCAAATGATGACGAAGCAAAGGCGCATTACGAGGCCAACCTTCAACGATATCAGGAAATGGAGCAGGTAAAGCTGCGGCATATAATGATCAAGTTTGTCAATAATCCCCCCGTCCCCCCTTTAGAAAAGGGGGGTGAGGGGGGATTTGAAGGAAAGGAGCAAGAAACAAGCGCTGCATCGTCAGGTGCGGAGGCAGGCGGTAAGATAGAGACTGAAGTAAAAACAAAGAAGACAAGGACCAGGGAAGAGGCAAGGGCCAGGGCTGTGGAGATATTGGCAAAGCTTAAAGACGGCGGAGATTTTGCGTCTATCGCTTATGAATCTTCCGACGATCCGTACAGGGTCAAAGGCGGAGATCTGGGATATATTCACAGGGGCCGGATAATACAGGAGATTGAAGACGCAGCTTTTGTTTTGAAGGTTGGAGAAGTTATGGGGCCCGTGGAGACTGCTGAAGGTTTCTATATCATCAGGGTTGAAGACCACAAGCAGCAAAGACAGCTTTCTTTTGAAGAGGTAACGGACCGTATAAAGAAGGAGTTGGAAAAAAAGCGGAGAGAGGAAAAAAGAAAAGAGTGGCTTAGCGCTTTAAGGGCTAAGGCAAAGATAGAGTATGCAGTGGGAAAGGAACAGGGGGTAAGCAGTAAGGAGTAAGGGGTAGGGAGTAAACAGCAGGCAAGGCTTTAGCCTTGTAAAAAATGATTTATTTAAATAAAATAAATCCGAAATTAAATCGGAGGTAATAATTATGCAAACTAAATTATTAAACCTGTTAAAAATTATTATGGCAGCAGCATCTTTTTTACTCACTTTCGAATTTTTTAACTTGCAAACTTCTTTTGCTGAACAACCGGATTGTTTAATGTGCCATGAGCCGCTTTCAAAGGAGAAGGTTGTGCATGCGGCGCTTCAGATGGGGTGCCCGACCTGTCATTCAGCGATAGACGCCACAGACATACCACATAAGAAGACAAACAAAATAGCAAAGGGACTTTCTTCAGATCAGCCTGACCTCTGCTATGATTGCCATGATAAGTCCATGTTCTCGAAGAAAGTAATACATCCTGCATTAGGCATGGGCTGCACAAGCTGTCATAATCCTCATTCCTCAAAAAACAACAAACTGCTTGTCTCCGAGCCTCCGGATCTATGCTATAACTGCCATGATAAAACAAAATTTAACGGGAAGACTGTGCATCCGCCTGTCATGGGCGGCATGTGTACAAGCTGCCACAGTCCTCATTCATCTGATACGGAAAAACTGCTTTTATCAAAGCCCCCGGCGTTATGCTTTAACTGCCATGACAAGACAACTTTTGAGCAAAGAAAGCCGCATATGCCGGTTGCGTCCGGTTTATGTCTGACATGCCATGCTCCTCATATGAGCGGTAACTTAGCGCTTCTCGTAAAACCTATGTTTGATCTTTGCACGAGTTGTCATAAAACTCAGTCGTCAGGGACGCACGTGCTGGCGGGCCCCAGAGGGTCCCATCCAATAAAACAGGGCACGCCTGATCCGAGCAGGACCGGAAGGGATATGGGGTGCTCCAGTTGCCACAACCCGCATGGGGCTGATTTTGACAAGCTGTTTTATCAACAGGGGATATACAAGAAATGCCATAAGTATTAGGGACAAGAAATAATATATGGGCTTATTAAGTCGTTGAGAAATATTTGAAGGAGGATTTTCTTGAAAAGATATAGATTTTTCTTACCACTTGTACGTTGTACCCTGTACCTTGTAACTTGTTCCCTGTTACTGTTCTTCATGGGCTGCGCGACCCCCCCTGCAAAACCTTCAACCGAGTATGTCTGGCCGCCTTCACCGGAAACTCCGAGAATTAAGTGGCTTACTCAATGGTCTAACCGCTATGACTTTGGAGGGCCCAATCCGCTAATGACTTTTTTAATAGGTGAAGACAGGGCAGAAGCGCTCAGAAGGCCGACTGCAGTTGTAGCGGATACTTCAGGAAGCATCTATGTCACTGATGGAGAGCAGGGGTTGGTATTTGTATTTGATCAGGAGAAAAAAGTCATGAGATTCCTTGGTGAGGGAACGCTTGCAGGCGCTGTCGGTATTGCTATAGACAACAAGAGAGGGATTATCTATGTTTCAGACTCAAGACTTGACAAGGTATTCGGTCTTGATAAGAACACAGGTAATTTAGTGATAAGTATAGGAGCATTGAAAGAATTGAGCAACCCATCAGGAATGGTCTATGATGAAGAAAGAGATAGATTATATGTTTCAGATACACAGCATCATGCCATAAAGGTCTTTGACAAAGACGGCAGGCTGCTATTTAAATTTGGGAGCAGAGGATTCCAGGACGGGGAACTTAATTTTCCAAGTTATCTGGCGCTTGACGGGAAAGGAAGGCTCTTTGTTGTTGATACGCTTAATTTCAGGGTCCAGATATTTGACTCTGAAGGGAAGTTCCTTAATAAATTCGGCAAACTTGGAGACTCCTCAGGCACCTTCACAAGACCTTACGGCATAGGGGTTGATTCAGAAGGACATGTCTACGTGGTTGATTCTGCATTTAACAACTTCCAGATCTTTATGGAAGACGGCGCTTTCCTTTTGAATGTAGGAAACAGCGGAAGAAAGCCCGGCGAATTCTATTTGCCCCAGGGAATGTATATAGATAAGCAGGACCGGATATACATCGCTGATTCGATAAATCGCCGCGTACAGGTCTTTCAGTATCTAAAGGAACAGAAATAGCTTAAATATAAATTCGAATATCGAAGCACGAAATCCGAAACAAATCTAAAATTCAAACAATCTAAATTCAAAACAGTCTTGAACATTTGTTTTTTTGTTATTTGAAAATTGTTTCGTATTTCGATATTCGTATTTCGGATTTTTTACCAGCCTGGCGGACAATTGGTATTATTGGTATTTTTTATACAGTATTGCCCCCCTGTCATTTTATGATCATATGTCCCTGATTCGATATGACACTTTAAGAAACAATGTGGTCTGCCGGGCACAATTTTCATATAAGTAGTTTCCCCCAAAGAGATTGCAGGGGCTGTCCTTGCATTAAAATTAATAAGGTTGTCATAATCTCTGCTGCCATGTGCGTCGTGACAGGCAACACATGAAATATTTTCATAAACTATATGTTTCTTGTGGGACTTAAAGCTATCATCGTTGAGAATGCTCGCTCTCCTGTGACATCCGTAACAAAGTGCGTAGGCATAAGGACTTTCTGCGCCGGATTCCATCGTATAATTTTTAGTTAAGATAAAGTCATAATTAGAGCCGTGCGGTCCTGCCGGTCCCCCTTTGTCGTCATTTCCATGGCAGTCTGAGCATTTTATTGTACTTATGGAAGAGAGCCCGGCTTTAAGACTTGGCGCCGTCCTGTTTTTGCCCGGTGTTTCAACAGGATGAAAAGAAGCATTGCCTGCCTCAAACTTGCTCGCTATATTACTTGCGTCAGAAGAAAGATTGGCGCTGTCAGAATGGCATTTATAGCAGACCTCGTATTCATTTTTTACCTCATTAATGATCATACCCCGTCCTGAATATCCTCTGGTTCCCTTAAGTGGTTTATTGGAGGTCAAAAGATGTGGATTGTGGCAATCGTAGCAGGATACATGTCTCGCAGCTGATGACGATCTATCGGGAAGACTTTCTCCAGTTATATGGTATTGCGTTGTCTGAATAACAGGATGGTTAGAGCGCTTCAAAATAACGCTGTATATGTCGCTCGTCGCCTCTCCCGGGGTTCTTCCTTTTAAAGTACCGTGGCATTTAAAACATAATTCAACCTTGGGCCGCTCAAGCATTACAGTGGCCCTTTTGCCGTGGCTCATATGGCAGGAGGTGCAGCCCTGCGGTAATTTAGATTTGTCAAGATGGGTCTCGTTAAGGGCATGGACCGGGCTGATGGTTGTAATGAAAAAAAACAGAGCCATTAGTAAAAATAATATTTTATTTTTCTCTCTCATATCTGTTTTTCCCTCAAATAAAAATTGTTTCATCAGGCTTTCCTGTGGAAAGCATACTTGTCGTCATACTTATGAACTGCTTCGTAAGCCGCCCGATTTCCTTTCCCTGCCACTTACACCCTAATCCTTATCCCCTAATTGGCCCATAATCCCTACCCACCGGGTTACGGATTTGGACATCCTGATGAACATAAAGGATGACATGCTATGCAAAGGAGGTCTTCGCTCGGCGCCCTTAGAAATTTAGGATTTGTGTTCTCATGGGCGTCGTGACATGATGAACACTGTACCCCAATGCCTGTAGAGGGACCACTTCCGTATTCATTTCCCGTAGGAGTTAATTTGATAGGTCTCTTGGGATAACATACCCTGAATGCAACTTTGTTCTCCTTGCACTGTGCATCTTTATCATTTAAAAGAGATTGATTGACCTCTATAGATACCGGATGGTGACCGCTGAGGTTTGTTCCGATATATCCAGGCGACTGTTCTGACAGCATACCCTCCGGCGTGATATATCCTGTACCTGAGTCCTGCATACTAACGGTTGTTGCAGTGCCCCCGAGATTAACAACGGCGCCTACCGCTACAGTTCCGTCGTGACAACTGAGACAAAGTCTTGAATCACCATCAGGAGGATTCGCAGGTGTTGACAGCAAGGTATCCCAGGCATCCCCTTTTCCACCTAATGGTACTCCATATTGAGTGCCTGGCGGTGAAAGTGTATGATTCCATAGCGGGGTGCTGCTAATAGATCCATGAGGAGTATGGCAAAAGATACAAACCTGCGTTTCAGTAGTCGCCTTAACAGGTCCGGGGCCTGATGTGGAAAGATTATGCCTTGTGTTTTCAACCCCGGCATAAGCGGAGTTAAGCAAGTAGCAAGATAAAGTAAAAAATAGTAATAATAGCGTGTATTGTAAGTGGAATTTGTTATTCAAATTACTTGTAACTTGTAACATTACTCTCCTCCTATGAACTGGAAGGCCTGTATCCTCTTGTTATAAGTGTCGGCAACATATATCGTGTTTTTTTGATCGATAAAAATTCCTGACGGCAGGTAAAAGTCTCCAAAATTCCCCCCTTTTGTGCCAAGAGACATAAGGAAATCTCCTTTACTGTTAAAGATCTTCACAGTGTCTTTTATAGAATCAACTACATATATATTACCCTCGGAGTCAACTGCAACACCTTTCGGCTTGTCAAAATTATTTTGAGCATCTCCAAGTATCCCTATGCTCCCAAGGGACTTCCCTTCAGAGTTGAACATCTGCACCCTGAAATTCATTGCATCGGTTACATACAGTGCACCTTCCCTGTCAACAAACAGGTGTGTAGGGAAATTGAACTCGCCCTGCAGGGATCCGGGCCCGCCGATGCTTCCTGATCGTTTACCTTCAAGTGAATATATATAAATTTTATGTTCAAGAGTATCAGATATATATATCCTGAGATTTTTATTGTCTATCGCCATACATGTCGGCCTTTTGAATTCTCCCTCAAATTGAAAAAGATATTCTCCTTTTTCATTAAAGGCAAAAATCTTCCTCAAGTCGGAATCGGAAACATAAATGCGCCCGCCTGGATCAGCAACTATTCCTACTGGAGATAATAATTCTTCTTTTCCCGCATTGAAAATATTCAATACGTAGGATGTTTTTAAATCTACAACCGTGATCCTGTAAGCGCCCGGGTCTGTAATATAGAGTTTTTCCTTTGAATCATAAAAGATCCCATACGGTCTCATTAAAACATTTGAGGTCCTTGGGTCAGTGACATCTTCAGAGACATCCCCAATGATAAAGTCAATAAGCCCTCTTTTCCTGCCTTCCACCCTTGTTGATATATGAGATATGCTCCATAAATACTGAATGCGGGGCCTTTCCGGAGGTCCCGGCCAGATTATCTGCCTCATCGCAGTTTTATCAATATATGCCTTTGGAGCAGCGCAGGAAGATAATAGTGACAAGAGGCAAGTAACAAGTAACAAGTATAGCGGGTAGCGGGTAGCGGGTAGTTTTTTTATGAAAGGCACAAGCGTTTTCATTTTATAAATTATAACACAATCTCTTATCTATTCCCTATCCCCCTATCCCCCTACCCCCTATATTATTTATAACAATCTATAAAATCTTCTCGTGAGTTTGATAAAGATCCTGTGCTCTTTTTTTATGGCGATCCCCAGCGCCGTTATCCCTGTATATTTATATTCAGCGTCTACAGAAACCTGTCTTAGTGTCCAGAGTATTTTAGGATTTATCTCAAAGGTGGTTTTATCATCTGGTTCCTTGATCCATGTCGAGAAGAGATTGAAAAATATATTCTTGGCCATGGCCCTGGACAGATTGCCGTTAAACGACAGGAGATCCGAATTTATTGTTTGTTCATCCATCTTTGAAGAATTTACATAATTTCCGCCTAATGAAAGAGAAGTATTTGCAACGCGCCAGAAAAGGTTTGCAGAGGAAGATGAAATGTTCTCTGAATACGGGCCGGTTATTTCAGTGACGTCCTGCATAGTATAAGAAGTGCTTGCATTAAAAGTTACATTTTCCTTTAAAGGTCCTGATGCTAACAGATTAAAAGTGTGAGTTGATTTATCGCCGTCTTCGTAGGACAGAAAGCTGTATGAATATCCGGCTGCAGACCTTATTTTTGTCTTTGTAGATAATTGGGTTTGCAGTCCGTATTCCAGGCCGTTTTCGTTTTTTCCAATAAATACACCGCTTGAGGAAGTGAGCAGCTTTGATATTTCGTATAAAACGCTGTCACTCAGGCGCACTGAATGGCGGGTTGAGGATTTGCTCGCCCCATGTGATAATGATAAGGAAGCGGTATTTTTCAGTATCGGAGAGAATACTTTTGTATATGAACCGCCTAATGCACTAGAATAGCTTGCAGCCCTTTCCTGGTTCGAGGTTAAATTGGAATATACAACTCTTCCATTCAGATAGAGTAAGTTTTTATTTATAGGTTTGTGCATGGTTATATTACTGCTGAGAAAAAACTGCTTTGTTGTATCTGTATCCTCCATCTTTATATGATTATTAATATCGATCCTTCTTTTTGTTTCTTTATCATAAAAAGTGTAATCCGGACTTAGTGTATAGGTGGTCCTTTGTGATTCTAAGGTCCCTGTCTGCGCAAAATTCTCATAAGTAAATTCATAGTCATAATAGTTTCTCCTTAAAGTGGCCCTAAGGCTGTAAAGGTCAGAAATGTTCTTATAATTACTTGTACTGTATTCTGTTTTATCGTAGTCAAAATAAACAATAGGAAGAGGGATTATGAAATCTTTTTCTTTTTTATCTTTTTTGTCTTTGGATTGGGTTCGTTGCTGTTCTTCCGGAATGGAGTATATCAGTCCAATGCCATAACTCTTATAATCATAATCATTTGCATAACTGGAATACCTTAACATGAGTGGTCCCGGTATATATCTCCTGAAACCGGACCATTGGCGTGGAGGTGTTTCCAGGATATTAATATTAAAGTCCAAGCCTGTTAGGGACGAGGTTTTTTCATTGCCTTTTTCTCTTGTAAAAGTGAGAGAGGTATTATAATTGACTAATCTCGGGTCTATGAGAAAACTCCTGAAACCGAGATTGTAATTCTGGGTAAACTCTCTAATCTCAGAAACTCTCTCACCCCACTGTTGTTCATAATCAAACTCAAAAGAACCGTAAAGAAAGTGTCTTTTTTGAAAGTAACTTCTCATCTGGGCAGAAGGATCATCTGAGGGAATTAGAAAAATTAAAAAAAAACAAATTATCAAAAGATGTTTCCAGTGAATAACAAAGGCAATATCGGGCTTATTTCTTTCAGGAGAGTTCAATCTGTTTTTTCCTGTTTCTTCAATTAATCAATAAATTTGCAGTCCATTAGAGTTTGAGTCTTTAACACTAAGTTTTATAATATTTTTACGGACTTTTTACCCGATAACTTGATAACTTATTTATTGTGTGCCTTAATAAGTTTTTCAATAAAAACAGGCAACTCTCATATTACTGTTAAAAAGTTTAACAAAGCAGGCATAAAAAGTCATTGAAAATAATATATTTTAACATATTGAAAAAGCATTAGAAAGAAACCATGGAGACCGCGGGGGTGCAACAAATTTATTGGTAAACTATTCCAATAGGGAAGTCGCTGTTAGTTATCCCCCCCTTTGGCAAAGGGGGGCGAGGGGGGATTATTTAATAAAAGGAATGCAATTTATTATAAAATCTCCCCTAACCCCTGCTTAAGGCACCTACTGTTGGTCTTTTTCAAAGAGGGGGACATTGAAGGTTCCAACTTTTATGTCGCACCCCCGGAGACCACTGATTTGCACTGATTGACGCGGATTATTAAATGAGTTCAATTAGACAGGATGAAACAGGATATTTAAAAATAAGATAAAAAATCCTGTTAATCCTGTCAAATAAATATCTGTGTTAATCAGTGGCCAAATGCTTTTTATAGGTTAAACCATCCCCCTGTCCAGCGTCCTGTACTGAATGGCCTCGGAGATGTGTTCCGCCAGAATATGCTCTGATTCCGCAAGGTCGGCAATGGTCCGGCTTACTTTCAGAATTCTTGTATAGGCCCTTGCAGATAATCCGAGCTTATGCATCGCTGCCTCAATAATATTTTGAGCGTCATTATTCAGGGCACAGTATTTCCTGATGTGTTTAGAGCGCATTTTGGAATTTGAATAAATGTTGTCTTTCCTGAATCTTGCAACCTGCAACGTTCTGGCATTCTGGATCCTGGCACGAATGATTATTGAAGATTCACCGCAATGCTCATTTGAAAGATCCTTGTAAGGCACTGCCGGAACTTCAACATGAATGTCTATTCTGTCAAGGAGCGGGCCCGAAACTTTTCTTCTGTAACGGTCGACCTGGGCAGGAGTACATGAACATACATGCTGTGGATGGCCGGCGAACCCGCAGAAACAGGGGTTCATTGAACAAATAAGCATTATTGATGCAGGATAAGTTATGGAACTCAGCGCCCTTGATATGGTTACTGTTGCATCTTCGAGAGGCTGCCTTAGAACTTCAAGGACGTTTCTTTTAAATTCAGGTAATTCATCCAGGAACAAAACACCGTTGTGCGCGAGGCTCACTTCTCCTGGTTTAGGGAACTGTCCTCCGCCAACCATCGCTATATCCGATAATGTATGATGGGGCGAACGGAAAGGACGTGTGGCAAGGAGCGACTGCCCCTGTTTCAGTATCCCTACTACACTATGGATCCTTGTAGTCTGCAAAGCCTCTTCAAAGGTCATATCAGGCAGAATCGTCGGTATCCTTTTTGCTATCATTGTCTTACCTGAGCCTGGAGGACCTATCATCAGCAAGTTGTGCCCGCCGGCAGCAGCTACTTCAATTGCACGCTTAACATGCTCCTGCCCTTTAACGTCTGAGAAATCATCATAATATTCTGAATTCTCTTTAATTACAGTAGAGACATCTATGAATGCAGGTTCTTTGGTGTTTAATCCGCAGAGGAATTCTATAAGCTCCGGTAAACTCTTAAAACCATAGACAGGAATCCCGTTGACGACAGCAGCCTCATTTGCGTTTTCTTCGGGTAGAATCAATCCCCTGAGTTTGTCTTCCCTTGCTTTTATGGCCATTGACAGGGCGCCCTTTACAGGTTTTATCCTTCCGTCAAGAGACAGCTCGCCGGAAATAAGATAATCTTTGACAGCATCAGGTTCAATAAGTCCCTCAGACACTACTATTCCAATCGCAATCGGCAGATCAAACGCTGAGCCTTCCTTTTTCAAATTTGCAGGAGCAAGATTAACGGTTATTTGCTTTAAAGGAAAGTTGAAGCCCGTATTTTTGAGAGCAGCCCGCACTCTTTCCTTGCTTTCCTTCACAGCGGTATCAGGAAGGCCGACGGTGGAGAAATGAGGAAGTCCCTTTGCAGTGACATCCACCTCTACCTCAACAATGTGTGCATCTATGCCGATCAGTGTTGCGCTGAGAATTTTTGAAAGCATGTCCCCTTGTAAGTTATTAGCTGTCAGCTATCAGCGGTCAGCTAAAAAACAGACCGCTTTTGTTAGCTGAGTGCTGAACGCTGAAAGCTGTTTATTTCGCTTTGAATTGCTTCAGCCAGTTCCCGGTACAATATAACATAAAATGATCCTTTTTTTGAATAAAAGTTATTTACGAAAATAATTAGTTTTGAAAATTAGAATTTGTTAAAATAGTTCACCGCTGTTATAAATTCCAGCGGGGCATTTCTAAACAGGTAAACCGTAAAAATATATGTTAAAGGTTTAAGCTATGCCGGAAAAACTATCTCTCTACGAACTGAATCACCTTATCAGGTCTGTCATAGAAAGTTCTTTACCTGATACTTTTCTTGTTACTGCCGAAATAGCATCGTGTGATGTTAAGAACCATTGCTACCTGACATTGGTGGATAAGGATGAGGACACGATCCGCGCCGAGATAAAAGCCGTCATCTGGGCAGGCGCTTTTAAAAAAGTGTCTGCAGAATTCAGAAGAGCTGCAGGCATTGAACTCGGCAAAGGGATCAAAATATTATTTGAGGCTGAGGTAAGTTTTCACGAGAGGTACGGGCTGAAGCTGAATATTTTAAACATTGACCCTTCTTACACTATCGGGGAACTGGCCGTCAGAAGA
>JAGVGM010000353.1 GCA_020057065.1 Thermodesulfovibrionia bacterium | reverse complement strand
GTAGGTATACCGATCATTTTTTAAAGTCATTATCTACCTCCAATCTTTCAATGGCCAATAGCACCTGTTTCACCTGGTATGCTTTGGCTTTCCCTTTATGGTTCTGAATAATGGTATCATTGTCAAGAGTTGTTTTCAAGGAGAGGGGGATATTCATCCAGCCCCTCAATAATCCGTACCTCCGGCACGGTTTTCATCTTTTCTGATTTTGTATTTTTGCCATTCCTACAATTGTATTAAACTCCGATTCGGATATAGCCATTACCGCTAATCTTGGCTGTTTTATTAATCCGATTTTAACCAATTTCGGATTTGCCTTTATTGCGTCAAGGGAAACCGAATGCTGAAAACTCTCCACTGGTTCAAAAGTTACTGAAACCCAGCGTTCATCATTGGTAGTTGGGTCTTGATGGGCTTCTTCTAGCATCTTCATTTTGCCCATTACACAATTACCTGTCTGGCTATGGTAAAATAAAACCTCATCACCTATCTTCATAGCTTTAAGATTATTCCTTGCCTGAGGGTTGCGGACAGAATATATTTCAAATCTGCCGTTGCGAAGTACATCTTCCCAACTGTAACGAAAGGGGGCAAATTTAACAAGCCAGTAGTTCATCGTTATTCCTTTTTATAACCATATAAAACCAGATAATTATCGCTCTTGCCCAGCTTACGCAGGTTTTCTTTTTGGGCGGCGGATAGTTTGGGATACCTGCGGGCGTACCAATTTTCCACCTCTTCAATGTCTTCGGCATTAAGGCCGTAAGCTTCATACACCAGACGATCTATTTCGATCTGTTCGTGGCTGGCGTAGTTGTAGCGGGGATTGGTCTTTTGCTTTGCAATAATGTCATCAACTAATGAATGAAAAAAGACATTTAAAGAGTATGGAATTGAAGTGTCTCCTAATGGTTCTGCATCAGAAGCTACTGTGTGTTGAATTGATGTTTTGAACAAATACTTAAAAATCTTACTTGCTAAAATTTGGATAGTTTTATATAATCGGTCAATCAAATCACCATCCACATTAAGAAAAATACATGGACCATTTACATCAATGGCTCCAAATGAATTTAATCTAAATGTTGGTGAATAAAATCCTCTAAAAGAATAACTCAAACCATCTTTGAAATAATAGTTTTTATTTCTCCAAAAAGTTTTTCCTGATTTTCCTGATGGATAATTTGATCTCTCAATTAATTCATTTATGCTTTCTTCTGACCAATCAAAATAATACTCAGTTGGCACATAATAATTGGGCATCCAACCGCCTTCGGCATCGCTTTCCCCCCCCTTATCATAAGGAACGATATACCTTCCGCTAAAATACCGTATTGAATTTTTATTGTCTTTGGAAAAGCCTTTTTCTATAACTTCTAATCGTAGTTTTTCATCATTCCGTATTTTGTCAAAATCTTTCTCGGTAAGCAAAAATTCTTTGTAATCATCAATATTCTGATAATTACCTCTTGTATTCACATTTTGAAAAAGAAACCTATAATTATAACCAGATGTTAAACCTTGTTTTATTTCCGCAATATCTCCCAACCTTACCACTTTCACCGGCTTGTCATTCATTTCAATAATTCGCACCTGCATCTGTTTGCCGCCTATTTCCTGCCACTCTTTTTTCAAGCCTTTACCGCTATCATTCATCAAAGCAAATAACTTGGGGCTTGCCACAAAAAAAGGCAGATTGCTGTTGGTGGCAATCAGGCTTTGGGGGTAGTAGTAAATGGCGTTTTCGGCATTACTTACTGCCTTGCGGGTATCGGCTTGGTCAAAGTCCACACCTTCGGTTTGATGCAACACTTCCACAAAGCGGTCGTGGTTGTCGTGTATGCTAATGTTGGTCAGGTCTGCCATCTGGCAGATATGGTTTGCATTAAAAGTGGGTATGTATTTCCTGTCCTTATCTTTTGGATATACATTCCGCTCACAAATAATAATGGCGGTATTTACCGTGGCACTAAAGGTGTCGGGGTGTACCCGCAGCATTTTGTGAATATAGTTTTGCATCATTAGGTTACGCAACTTCAAATGACTTTTAATGGTCATAAATGTATCGCTTACGATGAATGCCAATACACCACCGTGTTTTAAGGGTGTGGATTTGTCTCCAGCATTCAAAAATCGGGCAATAAAGGCACCGTAAGGATCTTTGCTTTCAATGCCAAGGGCGTTACGAACCTCATCGCTAATTTTAGTACCGCCATAAGGTGGGTTACCAATCACACAATCAAAACCGTCTGCTTCTTTGAGTTCGGGATAAAAGAAATCCATGTTGAAGAACGGTGCAGCAATGGTAGCATGAGTAAACCATTTTTTGAGCAGGGCTTTGTTTTGCCCGGGTATCCTTTTGCCTGTAATTTGCTGTGAAAAGCTGGGGAAGGCAGAGTCTAATATTTCCACAATTTCAGCAATTATTTCTTCCCGCTCTTTATAGTTTAAGTCGGGCTGGTAGTATCGCACACGGGTTTCCTGCAAATGTTCGATGGCTCCATAACTAAACAAATCTGGCTGTATATTTTTCAAACTGTCGGCACAAATAATTTTGGTTTCAATATTAGGCATGGGTGTAATGCCTTTTTCGGTGCGTTGGTCAATAAGAAGCGAAATAAAGAAGCGCAGTTTGGTGATTTGCACCGCCAAAGGTTGTATGTCAATGCCATAAATGCTATCACGGATAATGCCCAGCTTGCGGCTGTAATTGTCCATGTGTTTGGTGAGTATTTTTATAAACTCGGTTCGTTGAGCGGTATCCACGGCTTTTAGTTTCAGTTCCAGCCAAAGTTGATTATCGGAGTCAACGAGTTTCAAAATATCCACCATACGATGCAGCATACCCATAGGAAATGCCCCGGAACCGCAGGCGGGATCAAGCACTCTGAATTTATCCAACGCGGTCAAGATTGCCAGGCAAAATTCCTGATTCGTTGTATCGGCGATGTTCTGGTAAATAAGTTTGTTTAACTTGTCTTTGGCATCTTGAAGATTCGGGTGATTTTTTTTAATGTATTTTGACAGATAAATAAACAAGCTTTCATTAACCATTTCCTGAATCACGTTGCGTGGGGTGTAGTAACTACCGGTACGCTTTCGAATACTTTTGGTAACGCTTTCTTCCAGATTGGGGTCTAATTCTGCCAGCAGGTTTTCAAATACTAAGCCAAGCAATTCAGGATCGAGTGCAACGTCTTCTTCAAGAGGCGTATTTTCTTCTAAGGTGAATTTGTAGGATTTGAATATGCCATTTAATCCTTTATCCCCATAAAAAAGAAAATTGGGAACTTTAATCACACTGTCTTCTATGCTTTCTTTAGCGTTATCTTCTTCAAGTTTATCAAAAATACCGCCGTTTAAAAAGGGAATCGCTGTGAACCAATCGAAGTTGAAACTGGGGTGTAAATATTTTGTCCATTTAAAATCTTTGGGCGATTTTTTCTCTTTTTGGTTTAGGGCATTGAAAAATACATTTTGCAAAATACCGCGATAATAGCTGTTACTTTGAAGAAAATCCTCAGAATCAATGTCGTAAGTAATCGGGTATTTATTGTCAGCCCAATCGGTGAGTTCGAACAATTCGCTTTTTATCAATCCTTTTTCTTTTACAAACCAGCAGAACATGGTTCTGGCGAGCAACCTCACCAAAAAGTTTTTAATATTTTCCTTCTCGTTGCTGTATTCCGGCTTGAAGGGCAATTTAATATTTTGGGCAGCGTGATAGAACCAGCCTTGCAGGTCTTTATAAAATTTTTCATTTAATACAGAAAGGTTTAGCGTCTTCTTCCAGGCGTTATGCAGCTCGACAAAGTTGCTGAACTTGTGCACGCGCAGGAGTTCGGAAAACGAAAGGTCAAAGAGGATTTCAATATGCGCCCTGTGCGGGTTTTCGATATTGATGTCTTTAATGAGTGTTACCTTTTCCAGCACATCTTTGCGCTCATCGCGTTTATGCGGTCTGCGGTTGATAACAGCCAGTGTGAGCGATTGCCCGTATTTGAAAAGCACCATGACCGGCATGGGAAATATCTTATTTATTTCGCGGGTAATCAGACTCAGGGTTGTGCGGGTATAG
>JAGVGM010000362.1 GCA_020057065.1 Thermodesulfovibrionia bacterium | reverse complement strand
GCATTACGTTGTTGCCTGTTCAGCAATCGCTGGGAAGATTTCTGGGAGAATCGGATATGTGCTTAATTCTCTTTACCAATAAATTTGTCGCACACCCTTTTATTTTTATTCCTGTAAGATAGAATTTCTAATTTTAATATGTTAAACTTAGAAGTTGATTGCTCTGAAGGAGAACCTATGAAAGAAAAAGATGTATTTGATGAAATAATTGAAGTAGGTAAGAGGAGAGGAGTGCTTACCTATGACGAGATAAATGAAGCTCTTCCCTCAGAGTTTTTCACCCCTGATGAAATTGAAGACCTTATGGATCTTCTGAGTGATATGGGAGTACGTATTGTTGATGAGGAGCAGGCGACACCGTTAGAAGAGGTAGAGGCGCAGGAATATGAAAAGACAGAGGACCTGGTTCAGGCCTATTTTCACTCAATGGGTGATATATCTATCCTTACTAAAGATGAAGAAGTTGAGCTTGCCAAGAAGCTGGAGGAGGGGAAAGGCATAATTGCAGGAATTATCCAGCCACTTCCAATAACCAAAAAGATTGAAAATAATTTTGTGAGTGATGAAGAGATCGTTGAAGAAGATGAACGGGCCTCACAAATAATGGATTTAACTTTAATCAGGCTGGAACAATTAGTTAAGAAAGCTAAAAGGTTGTTAGATGATTTATCTCCATATGGAGGTTCGCTGAAATCTCTGAAAAACCTTATAAAAAATGAGCAAAGCAAGAAAAAGATCAGAAGCATTAAACTGGTTGCAATGGAAGACGCCGCCAACCGGGCACAGGTCATATTAAAAAAGATTGAAAGTGAAGTCGGAATAAAGGTGGAAGACCTTCTGAATAAATGGGAAAGGATAAGCAAGGCACAGGCTTATGTTCTGGAGGCAAAAAACGAACTGATCACACGAAATTTAAGACTGGTAGTCAATATTGCCAAGAATTATGTAGGCAGGGGACTGCCGCTGCTGGATCTTATTCAGGAAGGCAATATAGGGTTGATGAAGGCAGTGGATAAGTTCAAATATGAAAAAGGTTTTAAATTCAGCACATATGCCACATGGTGGATAAGGCAGGCAATAACAAGGGCGCTTATAGACCAGACCAAGACAATAAGAGTTCCGGTACACATGATGGAATTCTATAACAGGGTTACAAAGGCATCAAGGGAGCTTACGCAGGAGCTTGGGAGAGAGCCCACTGATGATGAGATAGCAAAAAGGCTTTCTGTTCCGACAAGGAAGGTTGAAGAGGTTTTCAGGGCCATCCAGGATCCTATTGCATTACAGACACCTGTAGGCGATGAAGATACGGAGCTGGAGGATTTCATTGGTGATAAAAATAGTCCTTCACCTTATTCAGACGCTGAAAATAAAGAAATATCGGGATATATCAAAAAGGTTCTTGGGACCTTGACCCCTAAAGAAGAAAAAGTTATCAGGATGCGCTTTGGTATTGGCGTGGACCGGGATCATACGCTTGAAGAAGTTGGAAGGCATCTCACAATAACAAGGGAAAGAGTAAGGCAGATAGAAGCAAAGGCACTAAGAAAGCTTAAGCATCCAAGCAGACTCAAGGCCCTCAAAGCGCTTGTGAGTTCATAATTGAGTTATTTTTGTCCCCATTTGGATCCGATAGTTATTTCTTCCGAGCTTTTCAAAATCACTGCGGCGGATGTATCAGGTTGAAGCGATATGACCTGCAACTTTCCAATAGCCCTTTCTAAGGCAGAATTAGGAAAAACCGTAAAAACATCTCCTAACTCAAGCCCTTTGTTTGACCCTTTATCAAGATACAAAATATTGTTTTCCCCTGAGAGTTGATTGGTGAAATGTGTCTCTACAATATGACCGCCAATCCTGGGGGTCCTGATAACATCAGGCACAAGCGGCGGTTCCATATTTTTGTAAGGCATTAATCCGTCACCTGTCTCGATATCTTCAAACGAGCTGATTATTTTTGCCTTAGGTGTATTACTGTCCATTCCGATAATCTCCAGAATTCCCGTTATACGTATTAAGTGCCCCAGTATTTCCCCGGTTACGGGATGTTTGACCGGCTTAATGCTTCTGATCGTAAAAAAACGGTTCTTTGCAGTTTCATTTAAAGCGACGATCAAAGAAGACCTGGCATCAAGGCCCAAAAGTGATAATATTTTATTCGCTGAGACATTGATATAAACGATATCATTCGTGCCGGCCATTTTACTTCCTGAGGGCGTAGCTGTAATTGCTCCTATGCTCGGAAAATCTTTTGAGATCCAGCCGGCGGATATATAGAGATTTTTATCGACCAGATATTTTTTGCTTGTCTTCCCCGACGATTCTAAAGAAGAAGTGCCAGCTTCTGTGTCAGATGTTTTAAGCTGTGGTGCAGATGGAAGTTTTGTCTCTTCTGCAGGGGGCAACTCCTGCTGAATTAATGTTTCCCTGGACGGGATCCTTATTTTTTCTCCGGGATATATTAGATCAGGATTGGGAATATGCGGGTTAATGTTCCAGAGCTTGGGCCATAAAAAAGGGTCTTCCAGCCTGGCGCCTGAGATACTCCATAAAGTATCATCTTTCCGGATAATGTACTCCTCGCCTGAAGCGGTATTCTGTGCCTGAATATTGCCGGCAGACAATAAAAGATAAATGATAAATAAAAGATATCTTTTTTTCATATTATTTCTCCTTATGAAAGCAGTTATTTTCAACAAAATACATATCTTACAATATCGAAGTATACAATTAGTGTCAAGTTTATGTTGTATAATGCGCATTAATCTCTATATATTTTTCTGTTAAATCGCAGGTAAGGACTTTAGCGCTTTTTTTGCCTGAGTTCAAATTTATTGTTATAGTAATATGTTTATTTAAAAGCATATCTCTTGCTATTTCTTCTTTTTTGGCTCCGACACCTTTAGTTACAAGTTTAATATTATTCAGATAGATATCGATATTTTCTTCATTAATGTCGATACCTGAATAACCGACTGCTGCTATAATTCTGCCCCAGTTTGGGTCTTTGCCATATATTGCGGTTTTTACAAGCATTGAATTTGCCACAGATGCGGCAACTTTTAATGCATCGGCTTCTTTTCTGGCTCCTTTAACGATGATTTCAATAAATTTTGTTGCTCCTTCACCGTCTTCAACGATCATTCTTGCAAGATCGTATGTTATGTCCTTTAATGCATCAGTGAACTTTCGATATACAGGCGTTCCTTTTGTCAGGGGGGTATTATTTAGTGAGCCGTTAGCCATAATAAGCGCCATATCATTCGTGCTCATGTCATTATCAACGGTAATCCTGTTAAATGAATTTGTTACTGCTTCTCTAAGGGCGGAATTCAGCGCCTGAGGTTTTATTGCAATATCGGTAAATATGAAACACAGCATTGTAGCCATATTGGGACATATCATGCCGGCTCCTTTTGCAATACCTGCTATAGTGCCTGTTTTGCCTTTAATAGATATCTTTTTCGTTGATATCTTGGCAAAGGTGTCCGTGGTCATTATTGCGGAGGCGATCTGCTCCAGAGACGAAGGAGAGAGTTTTTTGACCAATTCAGGCAGGGCTTTTTTAATTTTATCTATCGGCAACGGCCTTCCTATAACACCAGTGGAAGATGCATAAACAAGTTCGGAGGGAATGCCGAGCGCCTTAGCAGTACGTAAGGTCATTTCAGAGGCGTCGTTATATCCTTTTTTGCCTGTGCAGGCGTTTGCATTGCCGCTGTTGATGATGATAGCCTGTCCTTTTTGTGATGCGATGCGTTTGATGGCAATTTTTACAGGAGCCGCCTTAATTTTATTTGTGGTGAAAACCCCTGCTGTAACCGCTATCTTCTCTGAAAATACCAGTGCAAGATCTTCTGCTCCGGATTTCTTGATCCCTGCTGATATGGATGCAAAGCTGAATCCGGGTATGATTGCAGATGACAGACTCATCAAAGACAGGGGGGAGAGTTCAAAAGTCCGGCAGTTTCATTAAATCCATACATAATATTCATATTCTGTACCGCTGAACCTGAAGCTCCTTTTAAGAGGTTATCGATAACACTTACTATTGTCAGTGTACGGTTTCTGCTATTCCGTTCGTTGAGAAATACTGAGAGGTCACAGAAGTTGCTTCCCTTTACAGCCTTGGTATTTGGGTATACACCGTTTTTTAAAACCCTGACGAACGGTTCATTACTGTAAAAATCCTGATAGAGTTTCTGTACCCTTGAGATATTTACATTTCCCTTAAGACGCACATATACGGTGCTTAAAATTCCACGATCCATCGGCATAAGATGGGGAGTAAAAATTATTTTCACTTTTTTCTTTGATATAGCGCTCAGTTCCTGTTCGATCTCAGGGGTATGACGGTGGCTTGTTACAGCGTATGCCTTTACAGATTCGTTTACTTCGCAATACATGAACGGTTGTGCAGGACTTCTGCCTCCACCGGAAGTGCCGGATTTTGAATCTATAATAATTGAATCCGTATCAATAAAGTTTTTACCGATTATCGGAGCAAGCGCAAGAAGCGCACTTACCGGATAACAGCCGGGATTAGCTATTAATGAAGATTTCTTTATCTGCTTTCGATAAATTTCCGGCAGTCCGTAGACAGCCTTTTTCAGTAATGAAGTGAATAAATGGGGTATGTTATACCATTCCTGATATACCTTCGGGTTCTTTATTCTGTAGTCGGCAGAAAGGTCTATAACCTTTTTGCCTGCATTATGAAGAAAAGCTGCTGTTTCCTGTGAAGTCTTATGTGGAAGGCAAAGGAAAAAAAGATCTGCTTTTTTGGTCAGGACCTTTAAATTAAGAGGTTCAAATTTTAAATCAGTGCCTCTGATGTTGAGAAAGATATCTGAGACCTGAAAGCCGGATGAGCGTTCAGAGGTGACAGCAGTTACTTTAACATGCGGATGGGATAACAGTAATCTGAGGAGTTCTGAACCTGTGTATCCGCTTCCACCTAAAATAGCGACTCTTAACATTGAAATACTGTCACGGTTTTTATGTTATCTCTTGGAGAACTGGAAGCGTTTTCTCGCGCCTTTTTGTCCGTATTTTTTTCTTTCCACTACTCTCGGATCTCTTGTCAGCAGGCCTTCTTTTTTTAGTTTCCCCCTGAAATCCGAGTTGACCGATAAAAGCGCCCTTGAAATGCCATGTCTTATTGCAGAAGCCTGTCCGGTCACCCCACCGCCATTCACTCTGATCGTAATGTCAAATTTCCCGCTGACTCCAACAACATTCAAAGGCTGCTGAATTATCATCTTCATAGTTTCATATGGGAAATAGTCATTGAGGGATTTTTTATTAATAGTTATATTGCCCGTACCTGGTTTTATGAATACTTGAGCAATGGATGTTTTTCTTCTTCCTGTTGCATTATATTGTATTTCTGCCATATATTCGAAGCTCCTTCTGTCAGTTCAGATTTAATGTTTCCGGATTTTGTGCTATATGTGGATGATCTGTTCCTTTGTAGACCTTTAATTTTTTAAATTGCAGCCTTCCAAGCTTGTTTTTAGGAAGCATTCCGCGGACTGCCATCAGAATTATATCTTCAGGAGAGTCATTCATTACTTTTTGGGCCGTTTTCTCCTTGATCCCCCCTGGAAAACCCGAATGCCTGTAGTATTTTTTATTCTCAAGCTTGTTGCCGGTAAAACGGATCTTCTCGGCATTTACAATGATAACGTAATCACCGGTGTCTGCATGCGGGGTGAAAATCGGTTTATTCTTGCCTCTTAGTATCGAAGCTACCCTTGAGGCGAGTCTTCCGACAACCATGCCATCGGCATCGATCACATTCCATTTTCTTACAACATCTGTACTTTTTGCAAATAAAGTCTTCATTTTTCCTCTCTTAGAAAAGAACTGTTTTTAGTAATAGAACATAACATGATAATTTATAATGCTTTTAATTGTCAATACAGGGGGCAAATAAAAATTGGAACCTATTTATAAATATAGGTTATTATTTAGACCCTGTCACATGAACGGCGGGATAACTGTTCCCATGCATTTGCGTCTAATTCCTGAACATATTCATCTATTTGGAAAATATGTCTGCAATCCATGCAGACAAGTTGTACGGATTTTCAACCAGCTTTAAGATCTAATTTGCCATTACACAGCTTACATTTCATTTTCATCACTCCTGCACGAAACTCTTTAATAAAAGATATACTTTATTTTAATATATTTTCCTGGAAAAAGAGAAGGGGTGGGTTTTTGAACAATGATTGACAGTGAATAACTATAAATATAGACTAATGATTATTCCTTGAAAACCTCAATCAACTGAACTGACAATGGATCTAAAAAACGTTATAGACGGTTGTATTCAGATGGAGCAAACAGTTGCCTCTATTTACAGCATGTTCATGCAGTTCTTCCCTGAAGAAAAAATATTCTGGGAGGACCTTTTCAGGGACGAAATGGATCATGCCTCATGGTTGACTGACGTCAATTACATTGAGTCCATCGACTTGCTGCCTTCAAATGATATTTTACCGTCGATGAAACAGATCGAAAACAGTTTGAGATTTGCGGACAACAGGAGGATGCAGATCAAGTTAAATCCTGTCACCATGGAGGAGGCTCTCAATATCGCATTAAAACTTGAGGAAACGATGGTAGAGGCTTTTGCAAATGAGTTGAAAGCTAATTTGTTTTCATCAGATTACAGTTCATTGTGCGAAAAATTATTAATTGCGGAAAAGCTGCATATCGATAAAATAGAGGACATGATGATAAAGAAAGGGTTCCTTCAGCTGACATAATTATATTTAGTTATTACGCCTTCTCCTGTATGCTCGTACAGCTTCTTTTACAGTATCTTCTGAAGACCCCTCCTGTTCTCTGATCTGCTTGCCGGTCATTTTAAGAAAGACGTCATTAAGGGTCGGTCTCTGGAGCCTTACAGAAAGGACTTTCTCCCCGATAGTTTTTATGATCTCAGGGATGCAGGCGTCACCTTTTAGGGATGTCAGGAACAATTCGTTATCTTTTTCGGAAACTTCAACGTTAAACAGTTTTTCTATTTCAAGTTTTGCATTCTTATTGTCTGAGGTCCTTATATAGATGACATCCCCGCCGATCGTTTTCTTTAGTTCTTCCGGTGAACCAAGTGTGATTATTTGCCCTTTGTCGATGATGGCTATTTTATCGCAGACCTCAGCTTCTTCCATATAGTGAGTTGTCATAAAAATCGTAACATTATGCTTTTTGGGGAGTTCGACTATAAATTCCCAGAGGTTAGCCCTTGATTGCGGGTCCAGTCCAAGCGTTGGTTCATCGAGAAATAGGACTTTGGGTCTGTGGATCATTCCACGGGCAACCTCGAGTCTTCTTTTCATTCCGCCGGAAAATATTTTAACAAGATCATTGCGTCTCTCATACAGGCCGACAAAATGCAGGGCGTCATCAATACGACCATTAATTTCACTCTTCCTGACATCATACAAATAAGCATGGAACATCAGGTTTTCATATGCAGTCAAATCCTTGTCGAGGGTTGTATCCTGAAAAACAATTCCAATGTTTTTTCTTACTTCTGAAGGTTCCTTTAAGCAGTCATGTCCCGCAATAAATGTTTTTCCGGATGTCGGCGCAAGTAAAGTGCAGAGTATATTGATAGTAGTAGTTTTCCCGGCGCCGTTAGGACCGAGAAAACCGAAGATCGATCCTTCATCCACTTCAAATGAGATATTGTTTACAGCGGTTAACTCTCCGAATTGTTTAGAAAGGTTTTCCACCTTAATAATAGACATGACAAGAGTTTAGCAAAAAAATGTTAATGAGGGAAGAAGGGCATCTCTTGTCCGCAGCCATATAGCATGATCTGATAATACCGGATATAATGCTTCTGATAAAAAAACAGCCAAAGATATTGCATTATAAAAGTTAGGTTATTTTCTAAAATGTTGAATAATATATATAATGACAGAGACAAATAATTCAGTGAGTAATTAACAATGAGCAATGAATAATTTATGAAACCGACAGTAAATAATCTTGACATCAACAGTATCCCGGGTCTTTCCGAGGCAGAGGCAATTCAAAGGCTGAAGCTGGAAGGTTATAATGAACTTCCTTCATCAAAGAGACGCAATGTTTTTGCCATTGCATTAGAAGTAGTCCGGGAACCCATGTTCCTGCTTTTGATCGCAGGGGGAGTGATTTACCTGCTGCTGGGTGATATCAGGGAGGCGGTGATGCTCCTGAGTTTTGTCGTTGTTGTAATGGGAATAACTCTTTATCAGGAACGAAAAACAGAACGGGCCTTAGAGGCTCTAAGGGATTTATCAAGCCCGCGTGCCTTGGTAATCAGGGACAAAACTCAAAAGAGAATTTCAGGCCGTGAAGTAGTAAGAGACGATATCATAGTGCTTGCCGAGGGGGACCGCGTGCCTGCAGATGCAGCGCTCATCTCGTGTACAAATTTTTCAGTCGATGAATCTCTGCTGACAGGGGAATCCGTTCCTGTGCTTAAAACCTTTTGTGACGGCATGAAGGAAATGGGACGCCCCGGAGGCGATAACATACCCTTTATTTTTTCCGGAACCTTAGTTGTACAGGGTTATGGCATTGCCAGGGTGAAGGCAACAGGTATTAACACTGAACTCGGTAAGATCGGCAAGGCATTGCAGGAGATAGAACCGGAAGAGACACTGCTGCAGAAAGAGACCGGAAAACTGGTACGCAATCTTGCAGTCTGGGGATTATCTCTATGCGGTCTTGTGGTTATTATATACGGAGCTACAAGAGACAATTGGTTGAATGGATTTTTGGCAGGTATAACGCTTGCGATGGCTATGCTGCCGGAAGAATTTCCTGTGGTGCTAACGGTCTTTCTGGCGTTAGGAGCCTGGCGTATTTCACAGAAACGGGTTCTGACAAGAAGGGTTGGCGCTGTGGAAACGATCGGGTCCGCCTCTGTTTTATGTGTTGACAAAACCGGTACACTTACTCTTAACAAAATGACCGTAACAAAGATCTTTGCGAGCGGTAAATTTTGCGATGTAGATAATGAACATAATGCCATTCCCGAAGATTTCCACGAGGTCGTGGAATTCGGTATACTTGCAAGCCAGATGAAGCCTTTTGATCCAATGGAAAAGGCTTTAAGCGAAATCGGTAAGCAGGCCCTGTCTGAAACAGAACACCTTCATGAAAACTGGACATTGGTACAGGAATATCCACTGTCGCAAAACCTGCTGGCAATGTCGCGAGTATGGAAATCGCCGGACAATATGAACTATGTCATCGCCGCCAAAGGTGCGCCTGAAGCCATTGCTGATATATGTCACCTGTCTAAAGAGCAGCTTCAGGGACTGTCAGAAAAGATTAACTCTATGGCAAAAGAAGGTTTAAGAATAATCGGTGTGGCTAAAGCTGAGTTCAAACAAACAGACCTGCCCGGCGAACAGCATGACTTTAAATTTAAGTTCCTGGGTCTTATCGGACTGGTAGATCCGGTACGTCCCGGTGTTGCGGAAGCAATCAGAGAATGCTACGCCGCCGGGATAAGGGTGGTGATGATCACCGGAGACTATCCAGTTACCGCCCAGAACATAGCAAAACAGATAGGACTGAAACAGACAGACGGAATTATTACCGGGACGGAACTCGAAAAAATGGATACATCAGAGCTTCAGGAACGGATCAAAACAATTAATATCTTTGCGCGAGTTGTTCCTGAACAAAAGCTGCACATAGTTAACGCATTTAAGGCTAATGGCGAGGTTGTAGCCATGACAGGCGATGGCGTTAATGATGCAGCAGCGCTTAAATCTGCGCATATCGGCATTGCTATGGGAGAGCGGGGTACTGACGTAGCCCGCGAGGCATCGTCTATAGTGCTGCTCGACGACGACTTTTCTTCCATAGTTAAGGCTATAAGGATGGGACGGAGGATCTTCGATAATCTGAAAAAAGCAATGACATATATTTTGGCGATTCATGTACCTATTGCAGGAATGTCATTGTTGCCTGTACTTTTCAATTGGCCCCTTGTACTTTTACCTTTCCATATTGTATTCCTTGAATTAATCATAGATCCAGCCTGTTCAATTGTCTTTGAAGCTGAACCTGAGGAAGATCATATAATGGAGAAGCCCCCACGTAATTTACAAGAGCCGCTTTTTAGCAAACGGAACATTACCTATAGCCTTCTGCAAGGGTTAAGTGTATTGGTCATTGTTTTAGCTGTATTCATTGCAGCGATGTACAGGGGACAGGGCGAATTGGATGCAAGGACCCTGAGTTTTACCACCCTTATTATTGCCAATATCGGTTTGATACTAACAAACCGTTCACGGTCACGCACCATATTGAGCACCTTGCGCTCACCTAACGCAGCTCTATGGTGGGTAATAGCAGGGGCAATTTTCTTCTTGTGCATGGTTCTTTATATCCCGGTTCTAAGGGATATGTTTCACTTCAGTAACTTACACCCTATCGATCTTGCTATCAGTTTAGTTGCCGGTATCATCAGCATCATTTGGTTTGAAGGATTCAAGATTATTAACAGGCAGCGCAAGATAAGGTTTGTTTAGAACAGAAAATTAAAAGAGCTTTTACTAATGCAAATATATTCATTATTAGTGTATCTTATATCTGATGATACTAATGAGTTCATTAAAAAATGTAATTGATAATTTCATGCAGAAGAGAATAACTCGGTATTGATTTACAGTCTGAAACAAACTTGAATACTTATCAAGAAAGGAGGTGATTCAAATGAAAAAGACAATAGCAGTTGTACTTTCTTTACTCTTTATCTTAGCTGTCACAAGTATAACTTTTGCAGCAGAGACGCAGGCAGCGCCGGCCGAGAAGAAAGTAAGAGGCGATATTACCGCGGTTGATGCAAAAGCCATGACAGTTACTGTAAAAGGCAAAAAAGGAGATGTTACAGTTACGGTTGATGCTAAGACCGAATTTAAGTTAGGAAAAGACAAAATGACTATAGCAGACTTGAAGGTCGGTGATAAAGTTAAAATATTTTATCACGAGGCTGACGGCAAGAACACTGCAAAGAGTATAGAGGAACCTCCGAAGAAGTAAACTGCTTCTTCAATAGAGATTCACATTACTGGTCAGACTAATGAGAAATGCCTCTTCAGACAGTTGAATTATTGTCTGAAGAGGCATTCTTGTCTAATCCATTTTCATACCTTTGCTCCTCTTCACATAATTATAGTAAAATATCAACGGACTGAAATATGAGTTTCCAATATATCAGAGAAATGCCGAATGTCAGAGATATCCTCGACTCAATCCCTCTTTCTGAGGACCTCAGGAAGGTTAAAAGGAAGAGGGACGAGGAGATCAATGCTGTCTTTAGAAGAGAGAGCGAGAAGTTCTTAGTTGTAATCGGTCCCTGCTCTGCGGACAACGAAGATGCCGTCTGTGAATATGTCACCAGGCTTGCGCGTCTGCAGGCTGAGATGAAGGAAAAGATCATACTTATCCCGCGAATCTATACGAACAAGCCACGGACAACGGGTGAAGGCTACAAGGGTATGGCTCACCAGCCTAAACCTTCAGAAGCTCCTAACATGGTGAAGGGACTCAAGGCTATCCGCAAGATGCACATCCGTGCGATGAAAGAATCTCATCTTACAGCCGCTGATGAGATGCTGTATCCCGGGAATTATCCGTACCTTGAAGATATCCTCAGCTATGTTGCTGTAGGAGCCCGTTCCGTAGAAAACCAGCTCCACCGCCTCACAATAAGCGGGCTCGACGTACCTGCCGGCATGAAGAACCCGACAGGAGGAGATATTGAGATAATGCTGAATTCAGTTCAGGCGGCCCAGATGCCGCATGTCTTTGTATATAATGGCTGGGAAGTCAAGACTTCAGGAAATCCGCTTACCCACTGCATACTTCGTGGCGCGGTGAACCCCTATGGGACGACCATACCGAACTATCATTACGAAGACCTGATAAGGCTTTCTGAGGCGTACAAAAAGCGGGACCTTCAGTATCCGGCAATAATTGTTGATACTAATCATGCCAACTCTCACAAGAAATTCAACGAACAGCCGAGGATAGCAAAAGAAGTGATGATAAGCCGACAGCATTCAAAGACACTCAGGAACAAGGTCGTGGGGCTGATGATCGAAAGCTATCTTGCTGAAGGCTCACAAAAGATATCCGAAAATATTTATGGCAAATCCATCACCGATCCATGTCTTGGCTGGGAAGACTCAGAGCGTCTTGTGCGGGCCCTTGCGGAATTGGTCTGATCGAACAGATTAATGTTTGATTGTAGGGGCGGTTCGCGAACCGCCCCTACGTGTTTATGATATAATTACATCCATTCTTTCTGAGGGGACATGATTCAAGAACTTAGGGGACGTTGTTGATTCCCTCAACTTATTTATCCTCTTACCGTGTTACCGTGTTACCGTGGAAAGGGGGTATGGTTTGAATGTGGAAAACGTAGAACGGCCAGGGACATTTTCAAACCATGACCGATTGAAAAAAAACATTGAATAAGTTCCTCGAATGATTTATATTTTTAGCAGGCGGTGACCACGGGTTCAAGTACCGGGTTAGAGATTTCGTTCCGGGGCGTCAGAACAAGTTCTTAGAGAACGTTTTAATCCTGATTATCAGGAGCGCCAATCTCATTGTGGCACCGCCTTCATTTATTCCCTTGGGACATCAGGGCCTTATATATTCTTAACAGGTACTAAATATAATAAGCCATCCTGCTTATGGATAACCTTTTGTATTTCAAATGTGATACACTTTATAAAAGCGTGAAAAGGAGGTGTTATTATGGCAAAGACGGCAATGATAATGGCAAGAACTACGCCTGACTTAAAGAAAGATGTTGAAAGGATACTTAAAAAATTAGGTTTGTCTACGACAGAGGCTATCAACATATTTCTTTCACAGATAAGACTTCGTCAGGGATTACCGTTTGACGTAAAGATCCCGAATAAAATGACACTGGAAACCTTCAGGAAAACTAACGAGGGCAAAGAGCTTGTAAAGTGCAAAAATGCGGATGATATGTTCAAAAAACTGGGAATTTAATGTTAGTCGTTACAAAACAATTCAAAAAGGACATTAAACGCATCGAGAGATCAGGCAATAAGGATATTGAGAAATTAAAGACTGTTATCAGTCTTCTGCTTGATGAAGATAAATGAACCCTTCCTGCAAAGATCATCCACTTAAAGGCAATTACAAGAACCGCAGGGAATTCCACATAGAACCGAACTGGTTGCTTATCTATAAAATCACAGAAGCGGAAAAGGTGATAATCTTTGAAAGAACTGGAAGCCATGCAGATCTTTTTGAGTAAATAGGATGTCTTCGGAACGGAAAGGAACTTAGGGGACGTCTCCTATCTCATATCGGCAGTTCTCTGTGTTAGTCTGTGGCCAAATTTTTTACAGGATTATGCATCCTTGATATCAGGCCTCGGGTAAAGCCCTGCTGCTTTGACGATCTCTGCAATCGCGGTCTCCCATTCAATGGCCTGAATATGCACTCCTTTTACACCGGGTGTCTCAAGCACCTGATGGATGAGTTCAACTGTTATCTTGATGCCTTCGGCCTCCTGCAGTTCCCGCGCCTTTTTCTTGTCTTCACCGGCAGCGGCCTTTGCCTTGTTCATCCTGTCAATAAGAGATTTGGGAACAGACACGCCGGCAACGGATGAATCCATATATTTAAGCATCATTGCGCTCTTGGGCACGATGATGCCGCCGAGGATCGCAGTGCGTTCATGAAGTCCCATGTTGCGTACCTTTTCCATCTGCATGCGGAAGCCCTCGATATCATAGATCCCCTGTGTCTGTATAAAATCCGCGCCCGCGTTGACCTTCTTCATTAAATTTACAGGTCTAAAGTCAACGGGATCAGCCATGGGGGTCCATGAAGCGCCGATAAAGAACTTTGGCGCTACTTCAAGTTTGTCACCGCCCTCCTGCAGACCCTCATCGCGCATCTTCTTCAGAATACCGACGAGCTGGCAGGTATCAACGTCATAAACATTCTTTGCGCCCGGATGGCCTTTCAGTCTTCCGGCAGAGCTGAACTTCTGGTGGTCTCCGGCCAGGCAGAGACAGTTTTTAAGTCCCAGTGCAGCAGCGCCGAGAAGGTCGGCCTGCATTGCGATGCGGTTACGGTCCCGGCAGGTCATCTGCATGACAGGCTCCAGTCCCTCCCTAAGAGCAATAGCAGCAGCAGCAATGCTCGATATGCGGACGACCGCGGTCTGGCAGTCAGTAATGTTAGCTGCATCGCAGTATCCTTTCAAAATCTGCGCCTTTTTTACCACCTCATGCCCATCCGCGCTCATGGGGGGGCCGAGTTCAGCAGTGACAGCGGGGTTTCCGCTTGCGATAACTTTTTCAAGATTGCTTCCGCTCTTCATTTCTTCCCTCCTGTCTCTGAGTTCTGTGATTCCTTTTCCTCGTACTCCCTGATGTGTTCGAGCGATACGCGGCGAGGCCCGCCGTCACGCGCTGAGGACCAGTTGCGTGGCGGAAGCACTTCTGAGAGTTTATCGAGAGTGCCAAGCTGTTTCATCCGCTCTACTATTAGATACCACGCACAGTCTACTTTCTCACTTACCTCGCACTTTCCCTTGTTCGTTCCGCCGCAGGGTCCGTTCATCAGGGTCTTTGAACACCGGGCAATAGGGCAGATGCCGCCGGTCATGTGCAGGATACAGTCCCCGCAGCCGGCGCAGAGTTCCACAAAATTACCCGGGGATTCTACTGCTCCGTAGAAAGAAGTGTTTATGCCGGGGTAGACAGGGATGGTACCGGTCCTGTCAGATAGAAAATTCACTCCTACGCCGCATGCTGTAGAAAGCACGAGGTCGTATTTTTTCACTTCATCCATAACCGGATCGAAATATTCAGGTTCGCAATGGCGCATCACTCCCATGTGTTTTACTTCCATAACCTTCCCCTCCTGAGCGGCACGCATCCGGATAAGTGAGGCTATGGTTTCGGCCTCTTTTTCGCCTCCTGCATGACAGATTGCCACACAGGTGTTGCATCCAAATACAAGGATCTTTTTGAAATCTTTGACCATATTCCAGATTTCATCGATTGGTTTCTGTGATCCGACGATCATAGTTGGTCACTCCTTTTTAAAAGACAGTAATTCAATTTATGACCGGACTGTTCTCAGTCCGATCTGTTTAATACGTTCAGTAAAATCGGCGCACACTGCGGACCAGGGATTTCCGTTGGTGGAAGATGCAGACAGCAGTCCGATGCGGTCTTTTTCGATCTTCAGCATTTCGAGCAGCTCTTTCACCCTGTTCACCCGTGCATTTATCCGTGTACTGATACCCCGATACTTGCACGTTCCGTCTGAGCAGCGTACAATGGCTACGCCGTCAGCGCCGCATTCAAACGCCTTGAGCATATCGAGAATATCGATACGGCTGGTGCAGTGCACAGGTACCGCACGTATGTTCTTCAGCAGGTCGAAGCCATGCACGCCCACATGGTGCGTGCAGAGAAATGCCACGATAACAGGCTCCTGCCGTTCAGGATCAACAGCGCCTACGACCGAGGGCATAGAGTTCCTTATCTCACGGATGTCATAGCTCACCATGCTGATGGCCTGACCGGGACATTCAGGGGCGCAGAGCCCGCAGGCCTGGCAGTATTCAGGGCGGATCTCGGAAACCGCCGTTACTACAGGCGCTCCATAGGGGCAGACTCTTTGACATGTGAGGCATGCCATGCATTTCTTTGTATCCACAACAGCGCCGCCGCCGCATCCGCGGCATCGTCCTGCCTCTTTGAGCGCTTCCTGTTCATCATAGCCGATCTCAAAATGTGTAAATGTATCGCACCGGACCTCAGGAGCGAGATGTGTAATTTTTTGTCGCGGCTCTTTTCCTATCTTTTCTGCAACGTCTGCAGGAAGCTGCGCGATCTTTTCCTTTTCCTGAGGGGGCAGGGCGCCTTCAATAGATTCTCCTTGCAGATAGAGATGGATCGCAAGTGCAGCCCTGTGGCCGCTGCTCACGGCTGCTATAGCAGAACCCGGACCGGTTATAACTTCGCCTGAAACAAATACACCGTTAACGCTGCTCATATGAGTGGCTGTATTCCATTCAATCCGGCCCCGCTCGTCTGTTTTCACAGGACTGTCCTTCAGGAAGGACATGTTCGTCATCTGGCCGATGGTAATTATTATCGTATCAGCCTCAATCAGGGAGGTCTGTTCATTGTCAAAGGAAGGATTGAACCTGCCGCTTTCATCAAAGACCGATCTGACCTTCACAACCTCAAGGCCCTGGACCCTGCCGTCTTTCCGTTGAACAGCTTTGGGTCCCCGGCGATGTGAGATAGTGATACCTTCTTCAAGGGCCTCGTCCACTTCCCATTTCCATGCCGGCATTTCTTCAGCGCTTTCGAGGCAGACCATAGAAACGTTCTTAACACCAAGCCGGAGTGCAGCGCGTGCAACATCAATAGCAACGTTGCCGCCGCCGATGACCAGTACTTTATTCCCGAGCTCCGGTTTCCCCCCAAAAGCAACGTCTGTAAGAAAGGGGATAGCGAGCAGTATCCCGGGGCCTTCCACTCCGGGAATATTCAGGGAACGGCTCTGGGACAGACCAACGGCAATAAGCACTGCATTATGCTTTTTCATAAGGTCCTTGAACATAATGTCCCTGCCGATCTCGCAGTTTGTCTTTGCCTCAACACCCTTGGCGAGGACATCATCAATATCCTCCTGCAACAGTTCCCTCGGCAGGCGGTACGACGGAATTGCGGACGACAGCATTCCTCCGAGCACAGGATGACATTCATAGATTGTGACCCCGTAACCGAGCTCGGCGAGGTCATTTGCCGCTGTAAGTCCTGACGGACCGGAACCTATGATGGCAATGCTCTTGCTTCTGGTTTTGGGGAGAAGCTTCCGCTTGCTCCGGCGATATTCCTTTGATTGCTCAACAGCAAACCGCTTAAGATGCCGTACCGCAAGAGGTTCATCTACGGCACAGCGCCTGCATGCCTGTTCGCAGGGATGATGGCAGATCACCGAGCACACTGAGGCGATGGGATTCACAGACCTTATGACCTCAAAGGCCTCGTTGTATCGACCCTGGGCGATCAGTCCCACATATGCCTGCACATCCGTGTGGGCAGGGCATGCCGCCCTGCACGGTGAATAAGGCCTTGTTTCCTTTATGTCGGCACCATGATACGGCCCTGTTGGCGCTTTATTTTCACTTGTTACCATGATTCTCTCCTACTCAGGGTATATATTATTTATTAAGTAAACCTGCGTGCATCTTTGCTGAAGCAACTGTGTTCTTCATAAGCATGGTAATTGTCATGGGTCCGACGCCTCCCGGAACAGGAGTTATGGCTCCCGCGATTTCCTTTGCAGCGTCAAAATCAACATCTCCCTTCAGGATCGGCACCATCTTGCCTGTCTTTTCGCTTTTCTTTTCACCCACGCGGTTGACACCGACGTCTATGACACAGGCGCCTGGTTTTATCCATTCAGGTTTTACAAGTCCGGGAACACCCGCGGCAACAATAAGAATGTCGGCGCGTTTACAATGGGCTTCGAGGTTTTTGGTTCCGGTATGTACAATCGTGACTGTGGAATTAGCTTTCTTGCTTTTTTGGAGCATAATATTGGCGATAGGCTTGCCGACAATGTTTGAGCGGCCCACAACAACCACCTCGGCGCCGGAGGTTTCAAAACCTGAGCGCACGATCAGTTCTTGTATGCCGGCGGGTGTACAGGGCAAAAACTTAGCCTCAGGACCGCCTATCATCAAGCGTCCGACGTTGATCGGATGGAAGCCGTCCACGTCCTTATCCGGGTCTATTGCGTTGAGCACCTTTTTTTCATCAATATGTTTGGGAAGCGGAAGCTGTACAAGGATACCATGGATTTTCGGGTCTTGATTGTACTTATCAATAAGCTTGAGCAGGTCAGCTTCAGATATATCATCAGGTTGATCATCCTGAATTGAGTTAAAACCGAGTTCATGAGCTGTCTTCTGCTTGCCTGTAACATAACTTACCGAAGCCGGATTCTTACCTACAAGTATAGTGACAAGTCCGGGCACGACCCCGTGCTTGTCTTTCAGCTCGGCAATTTCCTTTTTGAGTTCTTCCCTGATTTGTGCGGCGATCTCTGTGCCGCTTATTATTTTTGCAGACATCGTAATTCCTCCTTTAAATTTATTGTAAGGGCGGGTTTCAAACCCGCCCCTACAGATCTTAATCCCTTTTCTTTATCAATTCGAGTAATTCCATCCTTGTTGATGCCTTTGTCCTGAAAATCCCTCTTACTGCAGAGGTAATAGTCCGTGCATTCGGTTTTTTTATCCCTCTCATGGAAAGGCATAAATGCTCTGCATCTATAATGACCATTGCGCCTTTTGGTTTTAATTTATCCATGATCATATCAGCGAGCTGGGTTGTCAGGCGTTCCTGGACCTGCGGTCTTTTCGCAAACATCTCGACAGCCTTTGCGAGTTCACTTAAACCAACAATCTTTCCTGCCGAGGGGATGTATGCGACATGCGCCTTGCCTATGAACGGCAGGAGATGGTGTTCACATACTGAATAGAACGGTATATCCTTAAGAAGAACCATCTCATCATGACTCTCACCTTTAATGGGTTTTAAAAGTTCTTCTTCCGGGGTCTCAAGCCCGGCAAATATCTCCTCGTACAATTTTGCTATGCGCTGAGGTGTATCTTTCAGACCGGCCCTTTCAGGGTCTTCACCTATACCCTCAAGGATCAGCCGTACGCCTTTTTCTATTTTTTTCTTATTCATAGGATTTCTTAGTTAATAAAATCCCCCTTAGTCCCCCTTTTTCAAAGGGGGATTTCTATTCCCCTCTTTGGTAAAGAGGGGGTAGGGGAGATTTTCTAATTCATCTCCTTTTCCCACAATCAATCATCCTCTTCTCCGTAATTATCTTATCCATTTTCACATCATGTTTTTCACTCGGTATTCTTGGGACAACCTGTTCCTCAAAGGCAAGAGCTATAAGAACAGGTTTATTAGCCCCTAATCCCTGATCCCTAATCCCTGACAGAAGTTTGTCATAATATCCTGCGCCGTATCCAAGGCGGTTTCCCTTTAAATCGAAAGCGGCGCCCGGAATTATTGCAATATCAAGATCATTCAGCCGCCTTTCATTCATTTTTTTAGCCTCCGGTTCCGGAATACCCATAAAACCGGATTTAAGATCTGATACATTTTTTATCTGAAAGATCCTCAATGTTTTCTTTTTCCTGTCAACCAGAGGTAACATGATCATCTTTTTTAATTTCAGTGCGTGCGTTATGCACTGAATCGTTGCCGCCTCACTTCTGAATGAGGCATAGAACAATATGCTTTTTGCTTTTCTGAAATCAGTTGATGCATAAAGTCTTTTTCTTATCGACGCCTCTTTTTTTCTTTTGTCTTTGGGCTCGATACGGTCTCTTTTTCTTAAAAGATTTTCTCTAAGGCTTTTTTTCAACAATGTTTCTCTAAATTCTCTTTTATCTTTTCTGCTTCTTCCAATGTTTGTTTTGATGCCTCATAAGCCGGCAACGCTTTAATGTCCGATTCCATTATATCCTCGTTAAAACTCATTTGGCCCAGAAGCTCAATATCTCCAATGCTGTTCTTAATAAACTGCAGGTCCTGCTCTTTCCTGACCTTATTGGCTATTGCATAAACTTTTTTGACTCCAAGGCCTGCTGCAAGGTTTTTAACAGCAAGCGCCGTCTGGACGCTTCTTTGCCCTGGCTCAATAACAACTATAAAGGCATCAACGCCTTCTGCTGTTCCCCTTGTAAGGTGTTCTATCCCCGCTTCCATATCAACGATGACGATCTCGTCTCTTTCCACAATAAGGTGCTTTAAAAGTCTCCTCAGTAATGCATGCTCAGGACAATAACAACCCGAGGCTGCAAACTTTGATTTGCCCATAACAAGCAAAGTTATATTATCAATTTTATAACCAAAACCTTCAGGGATATCGTCCACCTTCGGGTTGATCTTGAATATTCCGCCGCTGGTTCCGGGTTTAGCGCCGGTCCTCTCCTCAATTAGCTCGGCAAGCTCGGCGATAGGTCTTATCTTGTCAATTTCATTCCTTGAAATGCCGAGAGCTGAAGCAAGGTTTGCATCGGGGTCTGCATCTACTGAGATCACTTTTTTGCCTTCCCTGGCATAAATATGGCTTAACAAAGCTGATACGGTGGTTTTACCGACCCCGCCTTTTCCTGTAACAGCTATCTTCATAGGATAAATACCTTATACATATTTAAGGCTGTTTTTAAGTGCCAGCATGAACTATTGACCTAAATTTAATCTAACGAAATGTCAGTTCTAAAGAGATAAAATACTACCATTAATTTGAAAAAATTGTCAAAAAAACCTGCGGCTTAGCCTTTATGTTATTGCCTTAAGTCAGTTGTATTTTATAAAATAATTTAAGGTGTTAATAAAAAAGGACGAATAATATAGAGATGAAAGACTTTCTGAAATTTATTAAAATGTATTACGGGTCCGAAGGCGATTTTAATCTTCGGCGCTATTTCTCTTTTTACAGTCTTATAATAATTGTATTTTTGACAGTGATATTAAGCAGTATTGTTTACTGGAATCAGAGAAATGCGTTAATTCAATATTCTATCTCTTCCGCCACGGTATTCGCACAGCAAATAAACAGAAGCATAAGCAGCAAAATCATCGATTCAGATTTATTAGAAGAGAAGAACTTGCTGATAGAAGATAATACGAATTTTCTTTTACAGCTTGATATGATTTCGGAATCTTTTCTTAATGAATATGGTGATGTCAAAAAGATAAAGATTTTTAATCATGCGGGTAAAGTCGTTTATTCTTCAGATCCAAACGACATTGGACTTATGAACACCGGCAGGAATATAAAAAAGGCCCTGACCGGTCAGACATCTACCGAGTTGACAAGACGATATAGGGAATTTCAGGAAGATTCATCAAACAAAGAGAAAAAATACAGCATTGACATACTTGAGATTTATGTACCTATTTACAGAGATCTGAACAATCCTGTAAAGGAAGAAATCATCGGGGCCTTTGAGATTTATACAGACATAAGTACAGTTTACCAGTTAATCGGCAAGGAGTTTTACAAAGTACCGTTACTGCTGCTTTTTTCTATGGGTATACTTTATCTGTTTTTGCAGGTTGTCATCAAAAAAGCGAGCGTAATTATAAATAAGAAGAATGCCGAGATTAACTTATCTGCTGCTGAACTTAAAGAGGCACAGCAAAGGATAACCTCAGCCATTGACAGGGTTATCGAGGATCAGAGCTTTCATGTAAGGCTTCAATTTGATAATCTCCTGAAATGCTGGGAAGTGAAAAACTGCACACATATTGCATGTCCCAGCTATAAATCTGAAAATCTCAGGTGCTGGCAGGTGTCAGGCACGTTTTGCGGTGGTAAGGTGCAGGGGGTGTTTGCAAACAAATACGGCGATTGCAGAAAATGTGAGATATATCAGAATGCATTTAAGGACAGGATCAATTTGATCGGAGAAAGTTTCAATAATATGATGGTGCTTCTGGAAAGCAAACACATGGAACTCCAGAAATTAAATGAAAGACTGAATGTTCTTATTGATACAGACGCATTGACCGAGACCGGAAACCGCAGGAGTTTCCAGAAAAGGATGGAGAGCATTCATCTGCTTTCGCTCAGATATAATCATCCTTACAGTATTATCGTCTGTGATGTGGACTATTTTAAATCATTTAATGATACTTATGGACATCAAAAAGGCGACTACGCTCTTGTTGCCGCAGCAAATGCCATGAAAACTTCAGTAAGAAGGACAGATGAGATATTCCGCTGGGGAGGAGAGGAATTTATTATAATTTTGCCGCAGCAAAACCTTTTTGCCGCATTAAAAGTTGCAGAGAACCTTAGAGGAACGGTTGAGTCGCTTGGAATTGCACATACAGTTTCTCCCTCTAAAGTTTTAACTATCAGTGTTGGAGTGGCATGCAATATTGCAGATAATGTTAAATATATATCATGGGAGAGTGTCATTAAACAGGCTGATGATGCACTTTACAAGGCAAAGGCTGCAGGGAAGAATTGTGTATATCCGCCTGTTAATATATCAAATATTTCGGATGAGACAATATAGATGGTATCCGGGATGACAGACAAAAAGACTTTATAAACAGACTCTACTTGATCCGTGACAACAATGCCTTCCGCATTATATCTACTGGTGGTTTTATTCCTGTCCATAGTTCAAAGGCCAATACCCCCTGCCATAAAAGCATGCCTGAACCATCAAGCGTCCTGGCTCCCTTATTCGCAGCTTCCTGAAGAAGCATTGTTTTTTTATAGACAAGATCACAGACAGTCATCCCGGATGTGATAAGATCCGGGTTTAAAGGCAGCGGATCATCCTGTTTAAGGCCCAGGGGGGTTGCGTTAATTATAATATGAGCTCTATTGGTGGCGTCGATTTTTTCCGCAAGATAAATATTGTTGCGGATCTTCTGAAGATCGCTTGTTAATTTTCCCGCTTTTTGCATATCGATATCATATAAAAAAAGTCTTGATGCTTTTTCACTCAAATAATAACTGATGGCCCGTGAAGCGCCCCCGGCGCCGATTATTAAAATATCTTTGCCCCCGGTTGATATCCCGTGTTCTGAAAGAGAATTCATAAAGCCTCTTCCATCGGTATTATATCCTTTTAATTTTCCGTTAGAGTTCACTACCGTATTGACAGCGCCGATAAATACCGCTTCTCCATCAATCTCATCAAGAAGCGGTATGACTTTCTCTTTATGCGGCACTGTTATATTTACGCCAAGAAGGTTTAGAGCCGGGACCGCTTTGACAGCGTATGGAAGGTCCTCGGGAAGAACCCTGAAAGGTATATAGCACATATCAAGCCCCAATATTTTAAATGCAGAATTATGCATCAACGGAGAGAGCGTATGCTCAATGGGGTTTCCAAAAATACCTATGATCTTAGTTTTTCCACTTACATCCATCGGTTATTCCTTGTAAAAGTCCGTCAGGCGTCGGTTCAATTGCCTTAACTTTAACTCCCAGACACTCCTCAATATCCTTGAGCGTTGTATTATCCAGGAATATATCTGATCCGTATCTAAGTGCAATATTCGGCACAAGCAGGTGGTCTGCCTTAATTTTGCCGGCAAAGGCTTTTACTATATCTTTGCCTGTCAGTAAACCGGCTACTGTGACAGTAGGCCCGAAAAATCTGTTTTCAACCTTAAATACTTCAAGGCTGAGTCCTTCTATCGTATTCAGTTTTTTAGAAAAATCTTCAAGATAAGGTATAAATGAAGCCCCTGTGAAAACGGCTATCTTCCTGGGTTCGATCTTCTTTGGAAGTTTAATTTTCCTGGAAGCGTGCAGGAAAGTCGGAACCAATCCTACGCCGTTCTCCATTTGCGGCAGATCACCGTAATCCTTAATGGGAGGAAATGGATGTTCTGCCTTAATATAAAATTCGTCTGCAAGGTAAATTAAAGAATCACCGTGACGTTTCTTGAATCTGTCTCCGGCACGTTTTACGGTATCTATGACTTTTAAAGCATCAGGTTTTTCAAAAGGCTTGATATTGGATTTTCTATATTTTGTCAAGCCGACCGGCACTACTGCTATTGATGCAACATAAGGATAAAATTTCTGCAGGTCCTTAATGGTTCTCGCAAGTTCTTCTCCGTCATTAATACCGTTACATAGAACAATTTGCAAATGCATCTTTATCTTATAGGTCGATAGTTGAAGTAATTCTGTAAGTATATTGGGCGCCTTTGCGTTCCCGAGCATTTTCCTTCGCAACTCGTTATTTGTTGTATGTATTGATATATAGAGAGGGCTCAGTTTCTGCTCAACAATGCGCTGTTTATCTGAGGGTAAAAGATTTGTGAGGGTTATATAATTGCCATAGAGAAAAGACATCCGGTAATCATCGTCTTTAAGATAGAGCGATTTTCTTAACCCTCTTGGCATCTGGTCCACAAAACAAAAAATGCATTTATTTCTGCAGGACTTTGTCTTAAAAGGTTTCAGTTCTATACCGATACTCTCAGTTTCTTTTTTCTTTATTTTAAAAAGTTGTGCTTTGTTGTCGTGCTGAATTTTAAAATTCAGGAGATCATCCTTGAGATAAAACATATAATCAATGACGTCTCTTACAGGCTTGCCGTTAATGCTTAAAATAATATCCCCTTTTACTATGCCGTTTTCATAAGCCAGGCTGTTTTCGACCACATTATTTATTGTTGTATGCATAATATTATTTAGTGTCTGTGTATAAACTCAAACTTTGAACCGTCATTCCCGCAGTCCTTTGAGCGGGAATCCAGTTTTTTTAACAAGTTCTGGATGCCCGATTACAGACTTCGGGAATGACATGCTTTTGATGTCATTATATAAACAGAATCTATTCAGTTTCATCGTTTGCTATTTTTAAACCTTTATATATGTAATGCAGACCTGATATTACAGTAACTACAGCAACCCAAATAAAAAGTGAAATATGCATGTGTGAGGTTTCACCTATATTAAGAGAAAGAAGTATCAATCCAATTAATACAAATTGAGAGGCGCTGGTGATTTTTCCCATAAAACTTGGTTCTATCTTTAACCTATTGGTAACTAAATAAAGAATTATACTTCCTGTCAGAACAATTACATCTTTACTGATAACGATAATTGTAAGCCAGTCAGGTATAAAGCCATAAGCGCTCATGAGCACAAAGGACGTTATCAAAAAAAATTTGTCAGCAACGGGATCAAGGATACGGCCAAAATAAGTTACCTGTTTTTTTATTCTTGCAATAAGTCCGTCAAGGAGATCTGTAACAGACGCCAGAATAAAAACCAGCAATGCTATTTTATACTCTCTATATATAATCGTAACAGCAAAAAAAGGTAAAAGCAATATCCTTGCAAGAGTCAAAATATTGGGCAGATTTGCGATCATGGAAGATTACTCCATCACAAAATAAAAGCCCCTGTGCATTGCTGTACAGGGGCCTTACATGTTTAATTAGAATAAACCTTTGACCTTGCCTGTGTTCACATCGACGTCAACTCTGCGGTAAGCAGGATCCGATGCGGTACCTGGCATCAGTTTTATTGCTCCGGCAACAGGTACAACAAATCCTGCGCCTTTATAAGTGAGAATATCACGGATCAAAAGTTTCCATCCCTTGGGAACGCCTTTAATGTTCGGATTATCAGTAAGGCTAAGATGGGTCTTGACCATGCATGTTCCGAGTTTTGACGTCTCAGGGTCCTCCTCCATCCTCTTTGCCTTTGCAAGAGCATCTGGAGTATATTCTACTCCGTCGGCGCCGTAGACTTCTTTTGCAATCAATTCAATGCGTTGCCGTAATGGTGTTGAAAGTTCATAAAGCAATTTGAAGTCATTCGGCTCATTGCATGCATCTACGACTGCATCTGCAAGCTCCAACGCTCCTTCGCCGCCATACTGCCAGTGTTTGGAAAGTGCAACCCTTGCGCCTGCTGCCTCAGCGATCCTTCTGACGGCCTTGATCTCATTATCCGTATCGGTGTAGAAGGCGTTGATGCAGACAACAGGGTTGATGCCCGCTTTCTTTATAACATTCAGAAGATGAATGAGGTTATCACAGCCCTTTTCCACCCATCCAACATTTTCACCCTTGTATTCTTCAGGGATGGGTTTCCCGGGTACCGGAATCGGCGCTCCGCCGTGACATTTTAACGCCCTGATAGTTGCAACAAGAACGGCTGCATTTGGTTTAAGTCCCGAGAACCTGCATTTCAGATTCCAGAATTTCTCAAATCCGATATCGGCGGCGAAACCTGATTCAGTCACATTATAGTCGGCGAGTTTAAGGCCAATTCTGTCTGCAATGATCGAAGATTGTCCGATCGCTATATTTGCAAAGGGTCCTGCATGAACAAGCACAGGCTGGCCTTCAATAGTTTGCATAAGATTTGGGTTCAATGCTTCAACCATCCATGCGGTCATTGCGCCTGCAACATTGAGGTCTTCTGTTGTAACAGGGTTACCACTCTTGTCGTAGGCTACTACGATTCTTCCCATTCTCTCTCTCATATCCTTAAGGTCTTTGGCAACTGCAAGGATAGCCATAACTTCCGACGACACCGCTATAGCAAAACCGGAGTTCATCATAAAGCCGTCATTTTTACCGCCGAGTCCTATTGTTATATCTCTCAGCGCCTGAGCACAGAAATCCATTATCCATTTCATCTCAACATTGCGCGGGTCAATGTTGAGTCTCTTTAATTTGCGTTTTGCAAGCTGTTCGTCATTGTAGTTGAACTCGTGCTGTATACGTGATGTGACGGCCACCATAGCAAGGTTGTGAGCGTTCATGATCGCATTAATGTCGCCGGTCAGTCCCAATGAAAACGGCGTTAACGGAATGCACTGTGAAAGTCCGCCGCCTGCGGCTGAGCCTTTTATATTCATAGTAGGTCCGCCGGACGGCTGACGGATAGCGGCAATAACGTTCTTTTTGCGTTTGCCGAGACCCTGGGTCAATCCCATCGTAGTGGTGGATTTCCCTTCTCCGAGGGGCGTCGGCGTTATTGCCGTAACGTCAACATATTTTCCATCAGGCCTGTCAGCAAGGCGTTTCAATATCTTGTTGAAATCAAGTTTGGCCACATAATGACCATGAGGAAGAAGTTCTTCCTTTTGAAGTCCGAGTTCTTCCCCTAACTGGTAAACGGTTTTCATGTTGGGTTCTGCAGCTTCTGCTATTTCCCAGTCTGCATGTTTCGTTGGATCAAGCGGCATTTTTAATTCCTCCTTGTAATTGTATTGTCTGTCCCGGGTTATCTGTCAGGAAAGACACCATTATTAAGTTTCTTAAACTTTTCGTATTGTTATTAACTTCCTATATGAGTGTTGAGGTCTCAAAATAGTATATGGATATATGGAAGTTTAAAAATTTAGCATAGTACGCACTGTAGTGTCAAACAAAATCTTGCAATGAAATAGTATTATTTGAAAATGTAATAAAAACTTCGTGACTTCAGCGCTTCTGCTCTTTTGTGCTATTGCGCTTGTAAGGATATCATTTAGAGACTTTCAGTATCTTTCTTAATTGCTTCAGATTCAGGACATCCTCTTTATTGTATTCCAATAATTTATTCAGGGAGTTTGCGCAGCCGTTCCGTTTATAGCTATTCCATAACTGAACAGCGACCAAACCGTCGACATCGGTTAGTTTCCTTTCAATACCCAACTGCCTTTCAACCGCCTTCAGTCCACCCTTCAGATTTTTTTGCCAGCAGGAATACATCAGGTCCGTGTGAGCGCAACAGTCGGTAAGATCGATTCTCAATTTCTCTCGGATGAACGGCAGATCAAAGCGGCTACCGTTATATGTGTACAGCATTTGGACGTTCCCCATAGCTTCGATCAGACCTGTGCGGGATATTTCATCTCCGATCATTTGTACAACTTCATCGGAACCGTTCTCGATGTGTATTCCTATAACGGTCAATTCACTTGCATACGGGCTTAACCCGGTCGTCTCGATATCAAGGTACGCAAAATGTTTCCCATTATTTTTCATTATCGTACATTATACTTTGGAGTCGAATAAAATTTCTACAAGTGTTTAGCTATCGGCCACGGTAGAGCAATAGAACAAAAGTGCAAAAACATAAAAGCGGGGAAGTGCAGACATAATATGGGTCTTCGCGTAAGAGTGTGGGTTAATTCCTGTCTCCCCCTTTGAAAAAGGGGGATGAAGGGGGATTTTATAATTATAATCTCTTCCATATTTCT
>JAGVGM010000301.1 GCA_020057065.1 Thermodesulfovibrionia bacterium | reverse complement strand
TTGGTTTCTTAACCTTGTGGGTGATATTTTATATCGCCACAAACCTTTTAACCAGAAGGGGTTTTTCTTTTTTGCCCGGTTCTAAATCTGTTTTAGGGTCTCAATAATATCTCAATATTTAAGCCTGCCCCCTTGCCGTTCGAAAATTATTTTCTGAGCATTTTGAGAAAGGTCTCGTACTTCTCTTCGTGCCCTTCAGCAACAGACCATCTTTTTATATCCTTAAGACTCACTCTTTGTGCTTTTGCTATCATGACGGCCTGCTCTATCGCCTGTGGGTCATTCCAGTGATAATACGCTGCAAGTCTGTCTTTTACACTGTCAGTAGGGGTAAGAAGCGTAATGCTTCCAAACCGTGTCTTAATTTTCTCTTCCTTTTTGACCCTCTCGCTGCCTATTGACAGGGGCGGGGCGACAAACTCGATAAAATATGGACAATCCTCCCGGATGAAATGGCGTGAACTTTCTTTTTTAAATCCCAAGTCAGTTAATACCGATGTAATGTCTTTCAGTGTTGCATATGAAACGAAATCAAGATCATATGAAACATATTTATTTTTCGTATAAATTGAAACACATGCCCCGCCTACTAAAACCGCGTCAATGTCCTTTTCGTTCAGTTTATGGCAGACAAGCGCAGCGAGTTCTTTTATTTTTATTTTCCCCCAGTTAAACTTCACAGCGGTTTACCTGCCCTCCTCGGCCTTGTGCGCTTACTGTAAAACCTTTCTTTTTCTGTTTCCGGCACAAATTCATACGCCCTGGAAATTAATGCCTTTAATTCCTTTAGAAAAATATACCGGGGATTAAACGTATAGATCCGCGTCCTGCCGACAAGGCGGCTGACAATAATTCCTCCCTCTTCCAGCCTCTTTAACTGCTGCTGAAACTTATTTACCGGTTCATTAAAAGTCTTCGCCAGTCCAAGCGGATAACTTTCGTTATAGACCAAGAGCGTAAAGAATATTCTTTCTATTACCGGATTACCGAACAGGGCCTCAAGCATACTTCCTCCATTACCATGCTACTTGGTAATATAACCATAATTAATGGTACTGAATATTAACTGGTAATGTCAACAATAAGTAGCACCGGGAATTCATGCGTTCTGTCAGGATCATTTTCGGAGACGCCGATCCGTATCTGAATAAGGGTGTCGCAAAAAGGTTTCACGATCTGTTCCCGACATCGGATTTGTTCCTTTCAATGCCGCGCCCTTGAAGTGTTGGTGGGGGAAAAATTCAAGATTCAAGACTTGACCCTCATTCCACTGTTGAGGTGAGGATTGCTGTTGCAGGCGGATGAGAAAAAGCAGCTTGGATCTTTTTTGAGTCCCTGTGGGAATTCAAATATCAATAAGCAAGTCTGACCACAAGTCCACAGATTAACTTCTGGTGTATTAGTTTACGTAATTAAGAACGTCCCCAACGCCCATCGATGCCGGCAGATAGGCTCCCGCGGATATGGTCCAGAGAAACATTGACGACCGAGGTGTCGATGATCTCGATGAGGGTAGGGAGCATGACTGTTAATGCGACAAGCCATTTGTTCATGGAAGTTCCTAAATTAACGAACTTTTTATTTTATCATTTTTAGAGCAAAAGGGCAGAAGCAGAAACAGTGCAGAAGTCAAAAGTGCAAAAGTGCAAAAGTGCGGAAGTAGGGGCGGTTCATGAACCGCCCAGAAATGTAGGGGCGTATGGCATACGCCCTGAAGAAAATCTCAGCTTCTGTTTACATTAAGTTAGTAAATTCTTCGACAACAAGTCCGGCTTGACGGATGATGGCGCGTAAGGTCCCCTTTGCCAATTCTTTATGATTCGGAACAGTTAATCTTCTATAAGGCGGGTTTTGGTTTCTGAGGATTATATGACTGCCTGTCTGATGATCAATGAGAGGGTAATTTGCTCAAACGGCTACATCGATGATTTCTTCGTTAATAGCAGGAGGAACAGGTTCATCGTGTTTCTTTAAACTTTCAATATATCCCTTGATTGCGTCCTGGATATTATTGAGCGCTTCGGCTCGCGTTTTCCCTTGTGAAATGCATCCCGGCTTCCGCGCTTACGAGCTTTCGCATTTAAAAACCTTGACATGGCAAAGTAAGCTTTGCAATAATGAATTGTTTTAAATTTAATATGGGGACATCGGCGTATTGCCTTTTCACTTATAACAAAAAGAGACAATCAAACGACATCCTTGAAGCACTTTTCTTTATTGATTTAAAGTAACTTATATGTTACCATTATGAATAACGGAAAAATAACAGTAGTCGAATATCTGCGTGAAGGGAAATCTCTTTTCGAGAGATGGTTTGACGCACTGGATGCATATGCGGCTGCAAAGATAACGACTGCACTCTACAGGCTGGAGCAGGGCAATTTCTCCAATGTCAAATCTGTAGGGAAAGGAGTTATGGAGTACAGAATCGATTTTGGACCGGGTTACAGAATTTACTTCGGCAGGGAAGGTAATGAACTGATTATCCTGCTTGGAGGAGGAAGCAAAAAGACCCAGAGCGAAGACATCAAAAAGGCTCAGGCAGCATGGATGCAGTATAAATCTGATAAAAAATCAAAAAGATGGTGATATCATGGCAATAACAAGAAATTTCAGGGATACAATTTTAAAACGGGCTGAAAAAGATGCCGCTTTCCGGAGGCAGATGTTGATTGAAGCGGTAGATGAGTTATTGGCCGGAGATCTTAACGCCGGGAAGGCAATTCTTCGTGATTATATCAACGCTACCATTACCTTTGAGGTATTGGCCAAGAAAGTCGGGAAATCCCCCAAAAGCCTTCACCGCATGCTTGGTCCCCAGGGCAATCCGCGGGCTGATAATATCCTTGAGATCATTAAATCGCTCCAGGCGCACGAGCATATAAAGCTTTGCGTAAAAGCAAACCGGAATGCGGCATAAAGTTACTTCCCTACTTCCGAGCTTTTGCACTTTTGACTATTGCACTTTTGCTCTTCTTAATTATTCCCCTAAAAACGCCTTCTTTATCACCCTGACATCTTTCAGATTAGCGGCGTTATCTTCCAGTACGACTTTACCTAAACGAAGGACATAAACCCTGTCGGAGATTTCAAGAACTTCCCTGTTTCGGTTCGTAGAGAGCCTGAATAAACCTCCTCGTTGAGGCGAGTAAATATTTATTTATATGTGTAACTCTTAAACTTACGGTTTGCTCAATAGCTTGAGTAATTTTACTCAGAATGATGGGGGAATGTAAAGTTAAAAAGTTGTGGAGTGGATGAATTTTGTGGTTGAGTAGATGAGGGAAAAGCCGAGGGCAATGAGGGTAATAGATGTAGCCGGAGATTATAGAGTTTAAAAGAAATTGGCTAAACATTTACACGCTCTGAACCCAATAAGAATTGTGCCAAGTATGAGTCAACAAATACGGCAATTTTCTGCACGAATTCTTTATATTCATTTACCTTAAGTTCTGTCAATTGAGGATTTTGATCTTGATGAACAATATTATGACGGATATTCAAAACGGCATTAAGTTCCTCGATGTCAAAAGGGGCAGTTGAAAATATATTATCATTGCCTTCTATTTGCCCGAACAACTCTTTTAACTCGTTCAGGCCATTTTTCCCGAGGGGAAATTTGGTTTTAAGCAAAAAAGCCGGTCCGATGTCTTTCTTGTCGTCACACAATTCATTCAAATCCAGAATATGATGTCTTATGTCGTTCAGTTTTTGCTCACTGTATGTAGTAGGATTTTCAAGTTTATTTAACAATGAATTTTGTGCTGAGAATAGTTTTAGTGACACCAATCTTGCGTGAAGAGGTAAATCCTTATTTTTCTTTTTGACCAACCTAAGTTTATACAGAAATTCATCAAGCAACTTCTCAATATAAACCTGCAGCTTCGTAACCGTCGAAACGACAGCAAGTTTCAAGAAAAGTGTCCTATTCTCCTCGTGATTAAGTTCACTTTCATTTTCGGCAAACATCACAAGGATATCTATTGACTTGATAGAGGAAAAGAAGTCTGCTGTGGCTTCAAAATTGGACGACATTCTTTAGTTCCTTAAACCATGTGTCCAATCTGTAATTCAAGGCATCAGTATCCGAAGTTCTTACACTAATCGACCTTTTAAATTTCGCATCTCCATTGAGCATTGTTACTAATAATTTTCTTATTTCATCCTTCTTTGATATTAAGTCATCCTCCTTAACACGCTCAAAACTTAACATTATGAAATCAGAGATTGCCTTGTTTACTTTCGTAGAAGTTGTGCTCAGGTCTCTGAAAGCATCTTTAACACCAAAAACATTTACTACTTTAGCTATAACAGAGTTAAATTTGTTCTTAAATTGAACGTGCTCCTCTTCTGAAATATTCCGGTTGTCCTTCATGAAGGCATTTATATATGAGACGAGCCTCCCGCCATAATTATCGATGTAATATTTCCCATCATTATCCTGCTTCAGATTCTTGCTAAATGCAAAATATCGAATAATAAACTCGACGTCTAAGAATCTTTCATGGGGCTTCTTAAGTTTCAATATTGAAAGAAAATCTTTATTCTGCTCCACCAACTCTTTAGCCGTGTCATTCAGCGCTCCTCTAAATAAACAATTTCGTAATTCCTGATAATTCAAAGTTACAGCGCCTTTATTAAGGCGCATAAATATATCATATTTTATATCAGGATGACTGTCCTTTTTAATTACGTTCACACGCAATAACCCGTCATCCAAAAGACTGAGGTTAAACTAAAGTTAGTTGAAAATAATAAGTGGCTCCCCCGTGGGGTATAATCCACGGAACGGAAAACAAAAAAGAAAGGAGCCACTAATGAAGA
>JAGVGM010000276.1 GCA_020057065.1 Thermodesulfovibrionia bacterium | reverse complement strand
ATGATTTTAATGATGTCTTGAGTTTTGTTCATTGAATCTAAAACATAGTAAACCATCCAATGCCATTACCGCAAGGTCTCAATTTGTATTGAGAACATAAACCGAAAAAGGTTAAAATTGTCCGGCTCTTAATCCATAAATCAAATTTTAAAAGGGGGACATGCATGGAAGTTATACCGCAACAATTAATAGAAAGCAAAATACTCATCATCAGAGGGAAAAAGGTTATGCTGGATAGGGACCTTGCAGCGCTCTATGGTGTTGAGACCTTTAACCTTAACAAAGCAGTCAAGCGTAATGTTGATCGTTTTCCCGAAGATTTTATGTTTCAATTAACAAATGAAGAATTCAAAAACTTGATATTCCATTTTGGAATATCAAGTTGGGGCGGCACCCGCAAACTTCCTTATGTGTTCACTGAGAATGGCGTGGCCATGCTTTCGAGCGTTTTAAACAGTAAGAGAGCAGTACAGGTAAACATACAGATTATGAGGACGTTTACAAAAATCCGGGAGATGCTTGCATCAAATGCGGAACTCTCCAGACGCCTTGACGATCTTGAAAAGAAATACGATTCTCAATTCAGCGTTGTATTTGACGCAATCCGCCAACTAATGACGCCACCTGAACCTAAAAAGCGGAAGATAGGGTTTGGGAGGGAGAAGGAAGAATAATTGTGTGGGATGTTCTCCTACGGTCGGAGGGAGTTTGTGATTGTGAGAATAGAAGATATTTTGATATAGTTAGTCTATAAAATGTTTAATATACACTTAATTAGAAAGCAACGGATGGTGCAATTTTATGACAACAACGGATGATATCGAAATCCCGAAAAGAAAATGCTTTGTTGCTTTATTTGATATACTTGGATTTAAAGATTTAGTTAAAACCGATAATCTTGATGAGGTTTATAAGACTTTTCGCGGTATACTGAATATAAAGAGCGATATAAATGAAATGGCAGGCCATCTTGATGCATTGTTACAAGAAAATTGCATATCAATGCATAATTATTCTGACACCTTTCTTATTTATACATCCGATATAAACAACTGCGATCAAAAAACAGTTGACAAAAGATTTCATGCCCTTCTTGCATCATGTGATAGTCTATTTATATCTGCAAATGAAAACAAATTACCGATTAGGGGAGCAATTTCTGCGGGTGAACTAATAATTTCAGAAGGAATTTATATAGGTAAGCCAATAGTTGAAGCTTACGAAAATGAACAACAGCAAGAATGGATAGGATGCTGCATTTCTAATGACGCAATCAATCTTATTAGTAAAGATGCCTTAAACGACCATATTAGAGAGAAAGCCGTTGTCCTTTATGAAGTGCCTTGTAAAGATGGTGATATTAAGAAAGTATATGTTTATAATTGGACTCTTTCAGTTCTTTTTAAAAAAGGTGATTATCGCATTTTAAACAAAAGAGATAGACATGATTGGCCTACCGAAAGAAAACACAGAAATACTTGGGACTTTATCAAATTTGTAAATATATCAGAGTAGCAATATTCCGAATCTCTAGTCATCTCATTTAATTCTCCACCTTTTAACGTCGAATATTATAATTAAAACTATCTCGGAAGATCGGGTTTCTGAGGGAGGAGGATTGATTCCCACGTTTCCCATCTAAAGGGGTGTGGCAGGGGAAACGGCCGTTCGGCATTAAGATGTTTATTGTTGAGAGCAGTAAATGTCTTCCTTAACTTACGATCACTTTAGGGGAACTGCCTTTATATTTTGTAACAAATCTTCTTAAGTCATCCGATTTATCGGACGAAAACACAAATTTCAAAGCAGAAGATACAGTTCTACAATTAATAGTTTTGACAGTGTTATTTTTTGCTTGAATATATCCTTCCGGCCCTTCCCATGATCCAAATGCAGCAATATCTTTAGATATAGGGAAGGTCACCTCAATTTTTTTATTTGCAAGTCCAACTCCATAAAATGAGCGTGGGTCATGAGTAGGATTATCATAAAACAAGGGATTATCCCCTGATAAGAATTTATGCTCATGAGTAGCTTTTAAAAATGCCCACCTCATATTAAAAAATATCTTATGTAAAGATTCAAAGTCCGCAAGAGTCAAAGCGAGGCTAAATTGTGGGGCAACTTTAATATCATATTCACCTTTTAATACAAATTGCCTTAACTCCTCAATGGGCATACCAATTTCTTTTCCTGTTTCCTTCTCCATTTGTTTTACTGATGCCTCATACCCCTTTCTATGAGAAGCCCATATTATGTTCATTTTTTTATCATTTCGCTTACTGAATTTTCTGTGTTTTGCCTGAAATTCGGAACTCTTATCATCATACAAGCAATAAATCCAGCAAATATTAATTTATCATCGCCAGTTAAGTCGCTACATGACTTTATTTTATTTAATACCTTAGCTGCTTCACTTTCCATTTTAGCCATTAAATTTTCAATAGTTTCTGAATCTCTTTCCCCTGATTCGTTTAAAAATGAAAAATAATGTTTCTCTACAGCTATATTCTTGGCAGTTGCCTTAATTACTCTTCCATCATCTTTGTCATATACCCAAATATTAGGTTTATTTTTAGCATCGATGAAACCCTTGAGATAAAATTTAGGTATGTAATGATGTCTTTTCTTCGGCATACTGAATGAAAATGTTATGATATTAAAAACCTGTTACCTTATCTGCCCCTTAAGCGTCCACTTAACCCCTATCTCCTCAAGTCTTTTAACTCTATCTGTAGATAATTTGCCTTTTTTGTAATATTGTTTTTGATTGTTCTGCCAACTTGCGAGTTTAAAGCCAGTAGATGATTTGTATCCGGCAGGAGCATTAGCAACACCGAACTGGTCCTTGTATTTTAAGGTTTCTTGAATACCTTGATCAAAGGCATCCTGCAACTTATCCCATGCAAACCCTATCTCCTCAAATCTCTTTACTCTTTCTGCTGATAATCTGTTTTTCTTGAATTTGGTTTTCTGATCGCTTTGCCAACTTCCAAGTTTAAAACCACTTGATGCTATATATCTCAGGGGAGCATTTGCATTACCTGTTTGCTGTTTATACCGCAAGGTTTCTTGAAAACCTTTCTCAAAGGCATCCTGTAACTGATCCCATATAAAACCAACATCCTCAAGCTTTTTGACCTTCTCCGCAGACAACGTTTCATTCTTAAAATCTCTTCTTCTAGCACTCTGCCAAATCCCCAGTGTAAATCCGGTAGATGATTTGAATAAATGAGGAGCATTAGCATCACCGAATTGGTCCTTGTATTTTAAGGTTTCCTGAAAGCCTTGCTCAAAGGCATCCTGTAACTGATCCCATATAAAACCTATTCCTTCAAGTCTTCTAATATTGTTGGCAGGTATTTTTCCTTTTTTATATTTGTTCCTATGTTCAGTTTGCCAATTCCCAAGGTCATAACCATTAAGTGATTTATATCTTCTGGGAGCATTAGGATCACCGAATTGTTCTTTGTATTTTAAGGTTTCTTGAAAGCCATGCTCAAAGGCATCCTGCCACTGATCCCATATAAAACCTATTCCTTCAAGCTTCCTTATTCTATCCGCAGACAACATGCCTTTTTTAATATAATTTCTTTGATAGCCTTGCCAACTTCCGAGTTTAAAACCATTTGATGCTATATATCTCAGGGGAGCATTCGCATTACCTGTTTGCTGTTTATACCGCAAGGTTTCTTGAAAACCTTTCTCAAACCATACTTCTAACACACTCCATACGAATCCAATGCCTTCAAGCCGTTTGATCCGTTCTGCAGACAAAGTTTCTTGTTTAAAATAGGTTCGTTGATGGTTTTGCCACTTCCCGAGTTGAAAGCCATCAAGTGATTTGTATCCGACAGGAGCATTCGGGTTGCCCTCGTTTTGTTTCATGTATCGAATCGTCAACCCATACCAGAAGTCCCATGTCAGTGCAGTCATTTCAATTGTTTTTGTATAAAGTTTCTCTGTAAACCGTGATTGATGGATTTTCGTAGGAAGATTATAAAATTCAACTTTTTCTGTATATTCACCCATCACATTTTCCCATTTCTGCGAATCTTCTTTCTTCTCGCCTTGCATAGTTCTGAGTTGTGAGACAATGGCTTGCAGTCTTTGATCTTGATCCATCATCGCCTGAAGGACTTCCCACACGGTATCAAAGTCAGAACTCTTTATAAGGTCATCAGGGGTAGTATCCTCATCAACTACTACGGGAATAAAGATATATCCCTTTTCTTTCCACTCTGCCTTTCTCAATGCCCTGCCAGTTGCCTGAACAATGTCAATAACGCTTTTTTTGGCATCAATGAAGGCAACGGTATCAACCGCTGGTACGTCAACGCCTTCTATCAGACACCGAGCATTGCTCATGATTCCGATGTTTGACTCCCTGAATTCCTTCATCATACTGTTTCTGAAACCTGAAGACATTGTGCCATTAACATGAAAGAGGGTTATTTTATTCTCATTTTTAGATTCGAGTATCTTTAATACGTTGTTAATGCCTTGAGGTGTATTCATATCAGTAAATGCTTTTGCTCCGGGGACACTGCGGTGGAATGTAAAAACCTTCTTTAGGTTATATGCATCTATGGCCTTAGCAATTGCAACCTGTTTTGCAAAAGTCTTTGCATCCAATTCATGATTTTCATCAGTGATAACCCTTCCGCCTTTTTGTATGATCTCTCTCACTTCACGGTCTGTTACATAAATAATTACAACCTTATAATCCGTGATCAGGTTTTTATCTATAGCTTCTCCAAAGGTCATTTCATAAAACGGCTTGCCGTACATCTCATAATCGTCCATGCTGTATAAGAGGATATCTTTCTCTTTCGCCTTTTGTGAGATGTGAGGGGCATAAATTCGAGGAGTTGCGGTCATGAATATACGCCTATTGACAGGCACATTTTTGTCATTTAGTGCTATATTCCATACTCCGACATCAGAGCCGGTTGTCCTGTGTGCTTCATCAAAGATAGCTGTGTCAAAATAAATCCCTGCATTTTTTACAGCTTCAGACAAAACCTTACTCGATTGATATGTGGAAAACAGAACCGAAGCAACCGCGGAATCCTTTTTAAGAAAATCAGAAACTATCTCTGCATCTGTTGTAACCGGAACATCCATTTCATAGAGGTGTTCAACAGGAGCGTCTTTGCCAAGATCAACAGTTGTATCACTGCAAAGACACATATAGCGGAATGGCTTTAGTGATGTATTGGCTGCCCATTCTCTCAGTGACTGAGACATTAAAGAAAGACTCGGCACTATGACAAGGATACGATTGCCGCCAAGTCGCTCTGCTATCCACATTGCAACAAGGGTCTTTCCTGTACCGCAGGGAAGTATCAGTTGTCCCCTGTTATTTTCTTTAAAATGCAACAGCGCTTTTTCTATTGCCTCCTCCTGTGTCTGATGAGGCGTCTTTGCTGGTGGAGGCGTTATGCACTGATCTTTCAAATACTGTCTGAGCCGGTTGAAGAAGTCCGGTTCAAGCTGTTCAAACCTGTCAGCAAGAACACGACTATTATTGGTGCGGTCATTTATTGCAGGTGGAAGACCATTAGCATTTGTTATAGTTATCCGCCAGTCAGCTCTGTCTGATACAGTGAAGAAAGTTGATAATTCTCTGAGAGAGGGAGTGTTATTCCGGTCACTTCTGAACTTTGCCTGATAGGCAATGAGCTTACCATCCGTTGTTATTCCTAACCCGTCAATGCCGAGATCCTGAATGCCCGGATATCCGAGACGTTCTCTCAAAGAAAGCGGGATTTCATAATGGCGATAAACTGTCTCGAACTGAAATACAGGATCAAGCAGAAAGAAGCAATGACAGAACTGCTCGAAGGCATCTCCTCTTTCAATTTCAGTGGGAAGGCTAATAATTCTTGACTCAAGCTCAACCCATGAAGAAATCCCTTCAGCCATGTTCAGAAGGTTAATTTTCTGCATAGAAAAGTTTATATTAAAAAATCATAGGTAATCAAGGAAAAATGGAAAAACTGGATTCCCGCTTACTACCTGCGGGAATGACAGCACAAGAAGCGCAGTCTGATGATGGTCGACTGTCAGCTCTCAGCATATCCTCGGCAGCATATCTTCTTCCATCATGTCAAGCAGCCTCTCGCCGCCTATAGTCGTTCTTAACCTCACTTTGCTGAATTGAGATGATATATTTCCAATGACCGCCGTGTTTATACCTAAAGGATGTTTTTTCAATATCCTGACAATTTTGTTTGTACTTTCAGCCGATGTAATTATGATTGCCTTGCCCTCATTTGCAAGATAGAGCGGGTCATATCCGAGCATATCCGAAATAAAACGGACGTCCTCTCTGACCGGCAATCTGTCCTCAAATATCTCCACTCCCAATCCAATGGTTTCTGAGAGTTCAGACAGCACGGTAACAACACCTCCGCGTGTGGGGTCTCTCATCCATCTCAATCCCTCAATTTTTAAAAGTGGCACAAGCAGGCCGTTCAATGATGCGCAGTCACTTTCCACAGGGGCTTTTATATCAAATTCGTTCCTTGCAAGAGCAATGGCTGTTCCGTGATCTCCGATCGTGCCTGTAACTATAACTGCATCGCCTGCTGAAATGTTACTCGAAGACAACGGCTTTACTATCTCGCCGATACCGGTTGTATTTATAAACATGCCGTCACATTTATTTTTCTCAACAACCTTGGTATCGCCTGTTACTATGCTGACCCCGGCATCCCTGGAGGTCTCACTTATACTTTTCACGATTTCTTCAAGTCTCTCGATGGGAAATCCCTCTTCCAGTATAAACCCAATTGAAAGGTATCTCGGAATGGCGCCGCTTACAACAAGGTCGTTAACAGTGCCGCATACCGCAAGCTTTCCGATATTTCCTCCCGGAAAAAACAGCGGACGCACAACATAGGAATCTGTGGTTATGGCTATGCTTTTGCTTTTCAGTTTAATATAAGCTGCGTCTTCAAGCGGTGTTAATTCTGCGGAGTTCAAGTATTTTAAAAATATATTTTCTATTAAATTTCGAGTAAGCTTACCGCCGCTACCGTGGCCTATTTCGATCTTTTTCATATTTATTTAATCACCCTACTAACCGGTAGCGCCGTCATTTATTGACGGCGATTCTTTCGTTGGGGATAAACCCCAACGCTACATTTTATTGATGACTTTGCTTTTTATATACTCTATCCACTCATTCAGCCCTTCTCCGGTTTTAGCGGAGGTTTCAATTATCTTCAAATGTGGATTGAGCGAAAGGGCATCCTTTTTTATTTTCTCTATATCAAAATCAAAGTATGGTAAAAGATCGGTTTTAGAGATCATAAGCACATGTGAGGTCCTGATGGCCTTTGGATACTTCAACGGCTTGTCATGACCTTCAGGGACGGAGATAAGCACAACCCTCAAATGTTCGCCAAGGTCAAAGAAGGCGGGGCACACAAGGTTGCCGACATTTTCGATAAAAAGGATATCCAGCTTCCTGCCATTCAATTGATGCTCCAGTGAGTGGAACCCTTTGTGTACAAGGACAGAATCGAGATGGCATGCGCCGCCGGTTGTCAGCTGCACAGCAGGAATGCCTTTTTTTCTTATTCTTTCAGCGTCAAGGTCTGTCTCAATATCACCCTCCAGCACCCCGATATCTACCTCATCTTTAAGTACATCAATGGTTTTCTCGAGCAGGGTAGTCTTGCCGGAACCGGGGGAACTGATGATATTTACTGCGAGGATGTGATCTTCATCAAAATGTTTTCTGTTGCCTGCAGCAGCCTCTTCGTTTGATTTGAGAAGGCTCTGGTTCACATCGATTGTTTTATGAGTATGATTATGGCCACATCCACAAGAGTCACACATGTAAACCTCCTTCTACAAAAGGGTTCAAGGGGTCAAGGATTCAAGGGTTCAAGTGAAGTTCTGTATCTATTCCCTCACTCGAACCCTCGAATCCTTGACCCCTGTTTTTCATACTTCCAATTCCACATTCTCTATATTCTGTTCTTCACCCGAGATGAGTTTGAGACTATATGATTCACAAAACGGGCAAGATGGAAAGGCAAGACTGTCCGTTTTAAATGTTTTCCGGCATTGAGCACACTCACAAACCAGAGGGACTTCTTCGATCGAGATCGTTGCGGAAGACAGGATGGGGTGTTCAATTTTTATAGCATCAAAGGCAAACATCAATGAATCTGTTACGATACCGGACATTTCCCCGATCTTCAGTTTCACTTTTATTACATTTTTTGCATTGTTTTCGCCTGCTATCCTCAAAAGCTCCTCAATCAGGCCCAGCGCTATTGAAACTTCGTGCACTCGCCTCCTCCTCATCCATCACCCTGAGGATTTCATCCAATGCTTCCCATATCTCATCAGCCTGTTTCTTGTCCACCTTCTCTATCGCAAATCCCACATGAACAATGACATGGTCGCCGATCGTGAGCTGATCTTCAGGCAAAAGCTGTAACCCTATTACCCTTTTCACCCCTTTAGCCTCAGCTATCCCTGACGGGTAGTTTATTTCAACAATCTGCATTGGAACCCCGACGCACATATCAAGCCTCCGTTAAAGGCTGAAAGCGTACAGCTATCAGCTTATAGCTACAAGAAATTGCTTCGCTTCGCTCGCAATGACAATTCCTTATCGCCGGATATAAATTTTTGATTGTATATTATAATCATTTTGGAAAATATATTTTAATTATAGAATTCCTCGAACACAAAAAACATTAATAATTGACTTAGACCTGAGTAAGGCGACTTGTGTCATTGCAGGATTTAAAAATAGGCGGGAAAATCTTTCAAACAAAAAAATCTGAACTGGATCTCGTCTTCATGAAGCGCTAAAAATGGACTCGCTGCAGCATATAAAACATTTGTCAGTTATAAAGAACGGCTACCCCTTCGCTCTCGGTCTCTTATTAGCCTCGAGGACTCTCTTTCTAAGCCTGATTGATTGCGGAGTTACTTCAACAAGTTCATCTTCCTTGATGAATTCTATCGCCTGTTCGAGATTCAGGAGTTTTGGCGGGATCAGCATAAGGGCTTCGTCAGTTCCAGAGGCGCGCATGTTGGTTTGCTTCTTTTCCTTTGTGACATTAACATCCAAATCGCTTTCCCTTGAATTTTCACCGATGATCATTCCTTCATAAACAGGGGTATTTTCTTTTATCAATAACGTTCCTCTTGGCTGTAAGTGAAAGAGTGCATATGTTGTTGATTTGCCCCCTCTGTCAGAAACAAGCACTCCTGACTGCCGCTTTGAGATATGCCCGTGCCACGGCTCATATCCGTCAAACAGGTGATTGAGAAGCCCGGTGCCCCTGGTGTCTGTCAGAAACTGGGAACGAAAACCTATCAAACCCCTGGAAGGGATTTTAAATTCAAGTCTTACCCTGCCGCTTCCGTTGTTCTGCATCTTCTGCATCTTCCCCTTCCTCATCCCGACCTGCTGTGTCACCACACCGACAAAATCCTCAGGCACATCTATCACGAGCAGTTCCATCGGCTCATGCAAGACCTCATTGATCTTCTTTGTTATCGTCTCCGGCATTGAAACAGACAGTTCGTATCCCTCGCGCCTCATCATCTCAACGAGGATCGCAAGCTGCAATTCACCACGCCCCATTACATTAAACGAGTCCGAGGCGCTGTCAAAATCAACCTTTATGGAAACATTGTAAAGGAGTTCCTTTTCCAATCTTTCCCTGAGATTTCTTGACGTCACATATTTGCCTTCTTTGCCGGCAAATGGCGAGTTGTTAATTGAAAACACTATTGAAATGGTCGGCTCGTCAATCTTTATCCTCGGTAATGGTTTCGGGTTTTCCACGTCAGTAATCGTATCGCCTATATTTATACCTTCAATGCCTGCAAGGGCCACAATATCACCCGCAGACACTTCCTTTGCATCAATCCGATCAAGTCCCTGAAATGTATAAATAGTTGTGATCTTTCGCTTTAAGGCCTCCCCGTTGCTGTTTATCATGGCAACGATATCGCCTATCCTTACTGTCCCCGAGAAAATCCTCCCGATGGCGAGCCTGCCGACATAGTCGTTATAGTTGATGTTTGTAACAAGGTATTGAAGAATGCCGTTAGCGTCGCAGTCCGGCGCAGGGACTGTTTTTAGAATTACGTCAAACAAAGGCATTAAGTCCTCAGATCCATCATTCATATCAAGTTTGGCAATTCCCAATTTGGCATTTGTATAGACAATCGGAAATTCAAGCTGCTCTTCAGTTGCATCAAGGTCAATGAACAGATCATACACTTCGTTCAGGACCTCCTGGATCCTTGCATCAGGCCTGTCGATCTTGTTTATCACAAGGATAGGCGGCAGATTAAGCTCAAGGGCCTTTCTCAACACGAATCTTGTCTGGGGCAGGGGTCCTTCCGAAGAATCAACAAGGAGCAGCACCCCGTCGACCATCTTCATTATCCTCTCCACCTCCCCGCCGAAATCCGCATGGCCGGGGGTATCCAGGATATTTATCTTTACTCCGTTGTATTCGACAGCAGTATTCTTTGCCATTATAGTGATGCCTTTTTCCCTTTCAAGATCATTGCTGTCCATGACCCTTTCCTGCACCCTTTCATTGGCGCGGTAGATTCCCGCCTGTTTAAACATGCAGTCTACAAGGGTTGTCTTGCCATGGTCCACATGGGCGATAATGGCGATGTTTCTTAAATCTTCTCTTTTCATAAAACCTCTTTCAAAGAATAGCTGTCAGCTATCAGCCTGAAAACTGACAACTAAAAGCTTTAATTTTTGATTTCCACTCTTCATCAGACAATTCACTACTGCATTTTTTCAAGATTTTTGAATAACATGAAGCAGAAAACGTCGCGGCTAAAGTTACTGTGTAACTACATTATAAACTATTCATGCATGATAATACTATCCCTGCCGCACTCATTAATAGCATAAATAGAGTCTGTGTATAAATTGCAAGTTTTCAATTTCGTCATGCCCGAAGTCTGTAATCGGGCATCCAGAACTTGTTAAAAAAACTGGATTCCCGCT
>JAGVGM010000325.1 GCA_020057065.1 Thermodesulfovibrionia bacterium | reverse complement strand
TCTTCAAATCCCCCCTGCCCCCCTTTTCTAAAGGGGGGGACAACTTTAAGTATATCCTGATTCATAAGATTTAACCCACACTTTTCCACGATGAGCCCATAATATATAGTAAATAGTAACATCAAAAGTGGTGGAAGGGTTGACATATTGTTTATTTTTTAGCTAAGTTATAAACCGTAAAGGGGAGTAGCTAAGTCAGCGGCTATCGTCAACACGTCCCGCACAGAGAAATTATGCGGGGCCGGTACCGCTGGTTAGATAAAACTAACAAGCAAGACCTTTACCGCGAAAACGATTTTTTTCGCGGTAAAGGTCTTTTTAGTTTAAAAGAAAAACAGGAGGAATAAAATGAACGGACTGAGAACAATGGCCCTTATGGTTACTTTAACGCTTATGCTGGTGTTCATAGGGGGATTTCTTGGAGGCAAAACAGGAATGACGTTTGCACTTGTCATGGCATTTGGCATAAACTTCATCACCTACTGGTTCAGTGATAAAATTGTACTTAAGATGTACAGAGCCAAGCTGGTAAATGAATCTGAAGCGCCTGAACTTTATAGTATGGTCAGAAGGCTTGCTCAAAAAGCAGAGCTTCCAATGCCAAAGGTTTACATGATGGAACAGGATCAGCCCAATGCCTTTGCAACAGGGAGAAATCCGGAACATGGCGTTGTTGCCGTAACCACAGGCATCATGAGAATCCTTTCAAGGGAGGAGCTTGAAGGTGTTATTGCACATGAACTCGCGCATATTAAACACAGGGATATTCTTGTGAGCACCGTTGCAGCCGCCATAGCAGGCTCAATAAGCTATCTTGCACAGATGGCGCAGTGGGCCATGATATTCGGCGGAAGGAGCAGTGATGATGAAAGAGGAGGCAACCCGATAGCGGCTCTTGTGATGATGATAGTCGGCCCTATTGCTGCTATGCTTGTGCAAATGGCAATTTCACGTTCAAGGGAATACGGTGCAGACGCCGGCGGGGCAAGTATTGCCGGTAATCCTATGCATCTTGCCAATGCCTTGAAGAAACTCCACATGGCGTCTCAAAGAATACCGATGCACGCAAATCCTGCAACGTCGCACATGTTTATTGTTAATCCACTCACAGGCGGAGGGATATTAAAGCTCTTCAGTACGCATCCGCCAATGGAGGAGAGGATTGCGAGACTTGAGTCCATGAGATCAGGGTCATAAAATGGACAGACTTTACAAAGGGATCCATAAGTTTCAGGAGTCATATTTCAAAAAAGAAGAGGAATTTTTTCAGAGGCTTTCTCAAGAACAAAAGCCGGATGTCCTGTTTATAACCTGTGCTGACTCGCGTGTTGATCCGAATCTTGTTACACAGAGCAGCCCCGGCGAGATTTTTATTGTAAGGAATGTGGGGAATATTGTTCCGCCGCATGATGCCATAAAGGATAAGAACAGCGTTGCCGCAGCTCTTGAGTTTGCAGTGTTTAACCTGAAGGTGACCGACATCATTGTTTGCGGACATTCAAATTGCGGTGCCATGCAGATGCTTTATGAAGACGAGCAATTATTGAGGCGCATGCCGCATGTAAATGAATGGCTGGAATTGTCCGCACCTGTGCGGGATTTTGTCCTAAAATACTACAGCAACACCTCAGAAGAAATACGGCAGCGCGTGACTGAAGAGGAAAATGTGCTGTTCCAGTTGCAGAATATCCAGACCTATCCTTTTGTTCAGGAGGCATTAAAGCAGGGTGTGCTTCACCTTCACGGTTGGTATTACAACATAGGAACAGGAAGCATATATTATTACAATTCATCAGAGGATGTTTTTGAACTCATCGGAGAACAGAGTGGAAAGGGGAATAATATCCCAGAGTGATGTCAACTCAGCATCCGGACAATGTTCTTCTGCCTTTCTTTGCTGAAAGTCAGCACATATTAAGAAGATTTTTGGGGTAGGTTTATACCATTTTGTCTACATAGATTGCAAATCAAAAAAGGAGGAAACATCAATGAGACCAAGTGAAAAAGAAGCAGAATTTATTGCAAGAACGGAGTTTGAAAAAAGAAAGAAGATTGAGGAGGAAAAGCACAAGACACTTAAAGCAGAGGAGAAGAAGAGACTGAAGGAGCTTCATAACATGAGATGCCCTAAGTGCGGGATGGAATTGATAGAGATAGACTATAAAGAGATAAAGGTGGACAAATGCTCTGAATGTGACGGCATCTGGCTTGATGCCGGTGAGCTTAAATCTGTATCAAAGCTTGAGAAGACAGGGCTTGATAAACTGTTCGGTGTGTTTAAGAAGTAGTATGATTGTTATCGCCGTATCAGGCAAGTTTCGGCCAATTCAGAAAGTCCTGATTGCTTACAGCGGCTCGATGGCGTCGGCCAAGACCATGAAGCGGTTCGTGCAGTTGCGCTTGTGGCCTGACGTGCAGTTAAAGATCGTGACTTTTTAGAGGTCGGAAGAAAAGGCACGGCAACTTTTATACGATGCGTCCGAGTATTGCCGGGCACATGGATTTCATGTTGAATCTGATTCGAACCCGGGGTCTCCCAAAGATTTCCTTTTGCCTATGGTAACTCTGTGGCAGGCAGATATGATTGTGCTGGGAAACAGCGCCCGTAATCTGCTGGTGAAACGGGTCCTCGGTGAAACCGCTTTGCATATCATCCGAAACGCTGACAGGCCATTGTTTTTGTGCCAGTAAACGGGGGTAAATTAATGCGTATAATTTTTTTAAGTGACAGATGAAAGAACTTGATCTCAGAAAGCTGCACCGGATAGTAGGCATTGTAATAGCGCCGTTGCTGATACTTCAGGCACTCAGCGGTGTTTTCCTCAGCGTCGATTGGTTACTGGGATTCCACCGGCGAATCGGCGAGACGATCAAGGAAAACATGCCGCCGTTGATAAGACTGTGGGATATAATTCTGGTGAATATCCATTACGGGCTGGGAGTGGGCGGAGCGTTCTATCATGTCCTGCTCGGCATCGGGGCTGTAGGGGTGGCAGCTTCGGGGTTCATGATTTTTTTTGAAAATCCGCGCCCGTCAACAAAAGGAGTAAGCAATATGCGATCAATAATCAACTATGTCACGCCTTCTTTAGTTCTTCTCTTTTTGTCTTTTTCACACTCTGTAATCGCCTCTGAGAAGGGGACAGAGACGGCTGCGAATAAAAAATTGAGCACTGAGACACAAACCTGCATAGGCTGTCATAGTATATACACACCCGGGATTGTTCAGGACTGGCTATCAAGCAGACATTCACGAATAACACCAGCAGATGCCCTTAAATTACCTCTTTTACAGAGAAGGATCTCAACAGAAAAACTGCCGGATAAACTTTCAGGGTATGCGGTTGGTTGCTATGAATGCCATAGCCAGAACCCGGATAAGCAGAAAATTCTGTTATTGAGAAGATATCACTAAGAGAAAGGAGGATGCTGAATGAAAAAGTTTTTAGCCATAGTGGCACTGTCAGGTTTTATGGTTTTATCTGTTACAATTGGTTATGCAGACTCAGGAGAGGAATTGTTTAAAAAGCGCTGTTCCATGTGCCACCCCAATGGCGGCAATATAATAAAACCCGAAATGACACTGCACAAAAAACACCTTGCGATACACGGCATCAAAACCGCAGACGACATAATAAGAATTATGAGAAATCCAGGGCCTGGCATGCCAAAGTTTTCTGAAGATATTCTTTCCAATGAGGATGCGAAGGGGATAGCTGAATATATATTAAAAACTTTCAATTCGCATACCGGACTTCAGGAGCAGGCCGGCGTCTACGCAAATTATGTTGGTAGACTTGGTGAAGCTACCACAAAGGTGGATAGTTTCATGCTAAGAAAGGAGTAAACTATGAAACGACGTGACTTCTTGAAGAAAACGGCTTTGACTCTCGGTGCTATTGCGGTTGCAGGAAAGGAAGTTATGGCTCAGGATATTCATAAAGAACATAAGATGCCTGGAATGGTCCATGAACCTCCTGCCAAGGATATGAAACATGAGATGAAGATGCATGAACCCATAGGCTGGGCTGACCCGAAAATTAAGGTATCACCACCACCTCCATTGATGGGCAAACAGATGGGAAGGGTGATTACACCAAACGTATTGCCCCTCGGCTATGAGAGGGACGGAAAAGTTAAGGTATTTACCCTGATAGTCCAGCCCGTAGAATACTACATACTTGACGGAGAACCGCCAGAGGATTCTTTATGGGACAAAGTCCATAAAGCAAAGGGGTTAATGGCAGGGATGATGCTGCCCAAGAAGGTAAAGGCATGGGGGTTTAATGGCTCTGTCCCCGGCCCGACCATAGAGGCATACGAAGGCGACAGGGTGCGGATAATCGTAAAAAATGAACTCCCCGAGCCGACATCCATTCACTGGCACGGCTTTGAAGTGCCGAACGATCAGGACGGAAGCGGGGGAATAACCCAGCCGCCAATTCAACCCGGGGAGACGTTCATTTATGAATTCACACTCTATCAGACAGGGACTTTAATGTACCACGCGGGGTTTAACGAGAAAAAACAGGTTGGTATGGGGCTTGGAGGATTATTTGTCATTCATCCTAAAAAAGCGAAATACAAAATAGCCAAGGATTTTGCGATGCTCATTCAAGAATGGCACATCCTTCCGGGCAATGAAAATCCTGATGTTACCTCCACAGATCCCAACTGGTTTACCTTCAATGGTAAAGCTGCACCGAGCACAGAAATGCTTACGGTAAACGAAGGCGACCATGTAAGGATCAGGTTTGGAAATCTCAGCAATCAAAATGCCCATCCGATACATCTTCATGGTTATACATGGAAGGTTGTGGGGACAGAAGGCGGACCGATTCCTGAGTCAGCTCAGTGGCCCGGAAATACCATCGATGTTGCTCCTGGAACCGTGCGGGATGTGGAATTCATTGCCTGGAATCCAGGCTTATGGGCCTTTCACTGTCATAAGCTTCACCATATTGTTAATGCCCATGCTGACATGCCTATGGGCGTTATGCCTATGGGTGGAATGACCACGATTCTGAATGTAATCCCGAAAGAAGGGGAATTTACATTCTTAGGTTTTCCTCCTGTTAAAAAGATCAAGGGATGGAAACATCCCGGACAAGGAGGCCGGCGATGATTAAAAAGAGATACATATATGCACTCTTAACCATTATCTTGTTCCTAACAGGTTGTGCAAGCGTGCAGACACAGCAGGAATGGGAAAGGGTAAGCGCCTTTACGAGAGAACGTACGGGCATGGAAACACGCTGGGAACAGACCGAAGAAGATGCAAAGAACACAAAGGAAGAGGTAAATAAGCTCTTATCAGAAGGTCTCACAGAAGATGATGCAGTAAAAATCGGCCTTCTTAATAACCGCAAGCTCCAGGCTTTCTTTGAGGAGATCGGGATAGCCAAATCTGACCTGGTGCAGGCGGGGTTGTTTACAAATCCGAACCTCAGCGCGGTCTTTCGTCTGCCTTTTGGAGGAGGAAGTACAGACATGGAAGGGGTGGGAGTGCTGAATATCGCAGACTTCTGGCAGGTTCCCCTCCGTAAGAAAGTCGCTTCAACGAGACTTGAGACAACAATACTTCAGGTCTCAAAAGAGATACTGAACACTGTCTCGGAGGCCAAACATGCCCATAACGAGTGTATTGCCTTGTCCCTGATACGGGACGAGACCGAGAAGATAAAGGAGCAGATGGAAGAATGGAGAGACCATCTGGTATACCGCCAGAAGTTCGGCTTCTCAAGCGACTTTGATATCCACACGGCGAATGCCTCTGTGCTTGACAGTGAGACAGAACTTGCTCGCGTGGAAAAGGAATTACAACTGACTCGCGTTCGTCTGCACCGCGTGCTCGGCTTATCTCCCGAGCAGTCTGACTATGAAGTTGTCGGCAACATGTCCGAAGGAAAATGGCCGTTTCCCGATCCGGAAACGATGATCTCCCATGCCCTTTCAAGTCGCCCCGATACCCAGATGGCAAGGGTGAAGGTTGAGGATTCCAGACGTGTCCTGGACTTGGAGCGCACACGTATCTTTACCAATGTCGAAGCCGGCGCTGCCTATGCCAGGGAGTCTGATGGGGCTAAGTTTCTGGGACCGGAGATCGGAATTCAGTTGCCGATATTTGATCAGAATCAGGCGCAAATAGCCAAGGCAGAATACAAGGTGCGGCAAGCAGAGAAGGAGTTAAAGGCTAAAATTGGACAGGTGCGAGAAGAAGTGTCAGCCTCTTTCGAGCGACTATCCCTCGCACGCCAACAAGTGAGTCTCATCAGCACTCAAGTCCTGCCTGCACGCAAAGGCGCAGTGGAATATACAGAAAAATACTTTAATGCGATGCAACTTAACATGTTATATCTTTTGGAAGCACGAAAGAAATTTTCTGAAACCGAGCGGCGCTATCTTGAAGCCCTGCGCGAGCAGCGCGCCCAGGAGATAGAACTCGAAAAGGTTCTGGGCGGAGTAATCCCGGGGTCTGTTAAGGAACATAAGGGACAACACTAATTACCTTTGTACTCATGATAACAGAGGACAAAGGCAGGATTGCGGTGACAAAGGATGAAGGGATAATAGGTTTCATTACAAGAAACGGCATTGCACGGTATGTGCAGATTAAAGGGAAATAGTGAAAACAATTGTCACCCTGACGAGGAACCCTGCAATTGACAAAAGTTCGAGCGTCGAACATGTCATTGCTGCCTGAAGGGGGATTTTTTAAATAAGGTCGGGACCGGAGATGGTTGATAGTGTGAATAATCCCGGATACAAAGGAGCAAGCATGAAATATCTTGAGAAGGTTGAAAGAGTGATAGTCTTATCGCTCTTGGTTATGATGGTATCGGTTGTATTTCTTTCCACCGTGGATTTGGGATGGCTTATCATAAAAGATATTATCACTCCTCCTGTATTTCTGATCGAGATTAATGAACTATTGGATGTATTTGGCATGTTTTTATTGGTGCTGATAGGCGTTGAGCTATTGGAGACCGTAAAAATGTATCTCACTAAAAAGACGGTGCATGTTGAAGTCGTGTTCACGGTTGCCATGATTGCTATCGCCCGAAAGGTCATCATTCTGGATATAAAAGAGGTTCCGAGCCTCACCTTAATAGGGATAGGCGTCATTATTGTCGCCCTCTCAGCCGGATACTATCTTTTGACGAGAAAACGGAGCAGCTAATGCAGGACTATGCTTTATTAAGACGAGCAGATATTGAGGCGCATGCCCGTAAATGAATGGCTGGAATGGTCCGCTCCTACGCGGGATTTTGTTCTGAAATACTACGGCAATGTCTCGGAAGAAATATGGCAGCGCGCGACAGAAGAGGAAAATGTGCTGTTCCAGTTGCAGAACATCCAGACCTATCCTTTTGTTCAGGAGGCATTAAAGCAGGGCAGATTGCAAAATCAAAAAAAGAGGAAACATCAATGAGACCAAGTGAAAAAGAAGCAGAATTTATTGCAAGGACGGAGTTTGAAAAAAGAAAGAGGATTGAGGAGGAAAAACACAGGAAGCTCAAGGAAGAAGAGAAGAAAAAACTTAAGGAGCTTCATAATATGAGGTGCCCTAAGTGCGGAATGGAGTTAATAGAAATCGGTTATAAAGAGATCAAGATAGATAAATGTTCAGAATGTGACGGTATCTGGCTTGATGCCGGGGAGCTTGAGGCGGTATCAAAGTTTGAAAAGACAGGACTTGATAAACTGTTCAGTGTTTTCAGAAAATAATTAAGTGTCTTTAACAGTTCTTTAGACATTTGAAGGAGGAAGAAGATGATATTCAAAAAAATGTTTTTAGTGTCAATATTATTAGTAGCGTTGTTCTCACCTTTACGCGCAGAGGCGGAAACTTCCATCAAAGGCACTTATCATAAATTACAAGGGTACGAATTCAAGTATGACGGCAAAACCGTCGAGGTAATAGAATTTCTAAGCTTCTACTGTGACGGATGTTATTCCTTTGAAAAGTCGATACCCATTATTAAAGGCAACTTTCCTAAAAAAATAAAATGGAAGACAGTCCCTCTTTATTGGGGGAAAGGTTCTCCAAAACCCGGAGAGGCATACTATCTGGCAGAAGAAGCCGGCAAAGGAGAACAGATGAAGGCTGCATTATTCAATGCCCACTTTGTTGAAAAAAAGGACATCGGGAGCATGGAAGTTCTGGAAAACATAGGCACTAAAATAGGGCTTGGATTTGATTTCAGCCGCAGACTCAGGGCAGGGGACAAAGCAAAAAATGTCCAGATGGCGCTGGATATGGCCGGCGCTTATGGCGTTGACGAAACTCCTACTTTAATAATTGCCGGCAATATTATGACAAATCTCCATCCGTTTCAGCATAACACTGATGCCTTAAGGGAGAATGTTATCACTATTCTCAAGAGTATAATTAAGTAATCTATTAAACAGAACAAAGAATATCACGGGGAGCACGATGACTACGAGTAAAAAGAAGCACAAAAAGAAATCATTCCTCCATGAATTGTTTGACTGATCATTAAAGCTTAGTAAAAAACTACGGAAAGGATATAAGGAAACCCCACAGCAGAGACTGTGGGGTATTAACAACTTGAATCAAAAGGAGGCAGCAAGATGGATGAAAGTGATGTTTACAGAGCTAAGGAAGCAATGCAGTCTGCAATGCAGTCTGCAATGAAGAAAGCACCTATGAGGCTGGCGCTGATTATTGCAGCAATTCTGGTGTTTTTTATGTTTTTACAGCCATGGGTTCAGATTGGGGCAGGTGAAAGAGGTGTTGTCCTTAATTTTGGCGCTGTTCAGTATAAGGTGATAGATGAAGGACTACATTTCAGGGTACCTATAATGCAGGAGATTATCCGGGTGGATGTCAAGGTGCAGAAGGCAGAGACAGCTGCTGCGGCCGCCTCGGCTGACCTTCAGGATGTAAGCTCTACTGTTGCGATTAACTATCATATAATTCCAGATAAGGCAAATATTGTCTATCAGTCCATCGGCATACACTTTAAAGAGCGGATCATAGACCCTGCTGTGCTGGAAGTGGTAAAGGCTGTGACAGCCAAGTATACAGCAGAAGAGCTTATTACAAAGAGGCCGGCGGTAAGCGATGCAATGAAACTGTCCCTTACTGAAAGGCTCCTTACGCACAACATAGCAGTTGATGCATTCTCTATCGTGGGTTTCAGCTTCTCCAAGATATTTATGGAAGCCATTGAGTCAAAGCAGACAGCAGAACAGCTCGCACTAAAGGCAAAAAGAGACCTCGACAGGATAAAGATAGAGGCAGAGCAGACGATTACGGCAGCAAGGGCAGAGGCAGAGTCCCTGAGGCTGCAGAGGGCAAATATTTCACCGGACCTTATCGAGCTTAGAAAGATAGAGGCCAATCTCAGGGCTATAGATAAATGGAATGGGATCCTCCCGCAGGTTACAGGTGGTGGGGCAATACCGTTTATAGGTGTGGGAGATATACAGAAAAGATAAACAGCTAATAAAGACTCCCCGCCGCAAGCGGACGGGGTATCATCAGGTAGGGATTGTTTAAAAAATCCCCCTAACCCCCTTTTCCAAAGGGGGGATTTACAAGGA
>JAGVGM010000130.1 GCA_020057065.1 Thermodesulfovibrionia bacterium | reverse complement strand
TCTTCAAATCCCCCCTGCCCCCCTTTTCTAAAGGGGGGGGACAACTTTAAGTATATCCTGATTCATAAGATTTAACCCACACTTTTCCACGATGAGCCATATTATTTATGACAACTCGGGATCAATAGTGGAAATGATAGGCGTCGGTAGGGAAAATAATTCTCATTCAGTCAATTTTTTCCATGTCTGAATGCAAAATACTTCCTTTATTATCTGTAGCTAATGCCCTTATCTTCTCCATCAATGCAACAGCCTTTTGATTTTCGGGATCGAAGAGAAAAACCTTTTTCAATTCTTCAGTTGCCAGGGCGGGGCTTCCGAACTGCAATAAAATCTCTGCCAGCGCCGTAAGGGTATCCAGATCAGCCGGATGATAGTTCAGGTATTCTTTTAAGGCCTTTTCGACAACATTCAATTCCCCTGTTTCCGTTCCCATTCTCACGAGTGAATCCAGGACGGCTCTGTTGTCAGGGTTGTCATCGAAAGCATCACAGACCAGCTGCAATCCCTGCTCTTTATTTCCATCCCTCCAGAATTGCAGTCCTTCTTCATATGTTGCCTTAATGCGATCTTCAGGCGACCGCCTGTTTAAAACTTTTTCGAAAACTTCCCTGACCTTTTCAGCAATTTTTTCTGAATCAAATTCAGTTTCAGCCCTTGTCAATGCCTTTTTACCGATACTCTCTCTGAGCTCTGTATCGCTTATCAATTTTTTTATCGCATTACAGAGTGAGATATGATCGTTGGATTGAACAAGAATACCCGCATCTCCTACAACTTCGGGTATCGATCCGGAATATGTGGAGACCACGGGTTTTCCACATGCCATGCTCTCTATCAGCACCATGCCGAACTGTTCCTGCCATGTTTTAGTGGATATACTTGGCAGGACAAATATATCTGCAAGGTTATGCAGTTTGTGCATCTCATGATATGGATACTCCTCTATGAACGTAAACCAGTTGGAGATACCGAGCGCCATTGCACGTTCCTGAACAGCATAGAATTCTGATCCCTTCCCCACCATAAGAAATCTGACCGGAAGTCTGTTCAATGAACTGTCGCTCAGGATCCTCGCTGCAGCATGAACAAAATCATATGCCCCTTTTTCCCACACCATCCTTCCGATAAAAAGGACCACTATTTCTTCCTTCTTTATTCCGATGCATTCCCTGTCCCTTAATACATCCTCCTCCCGGGGCCTGAATCTTTTCAGGTCAATCCCCATGGGCACTACATCTATCATCTCAGAAGGAATGCCTTCAAGCATGAGCGCCTCCCTGGCTCGCTCTGTAACTGCAATATAATGATCTGCATGTCCTCTTACCGTTTCTTTAATATTGCGGACAGCTTCATATTCCTCATAATTGAAGGGAATGTTTTCCCACTCCAGACATAAAACTTTACATCCATACAATTTCTTCGCCTGTATTGCCTGCGCTGAAAACTGATATGTTATGTCTGCAGAGAAAATTAGGTCTTTTCCGGCAAGCTGATCTTCAAGTCCCTCCATACTCAGCAGGAGCCCCTGTGACTGGAACGGAAGCTTTATAACAGGCATCCTGATCTGCTCTGTGTCAAAACATGTCTGTGTTGTAGTATAAGCGGTAAGGTCATAACGGTCTGACAGCGGCTCGTAATTCTGCATCTCCCATTTATTCAGATTCGCCCCCCTGACAATCGCGATCTTTTTTAATTCTTTTTTGCCCGTATCTATCTGATCTGACAGTTGAGATGTATTTACTGCAGTGATCGGTCTGCTTCTCCTGGCCCTTATAAGATATTGAATGACAAAGAAGTCTTTTATATCATCAGCTGTGAGGTCTTTCAGTAATACCCTTCCAAATGATAGTTCTCCTGAAGAAGCATTATTAAGCTTGGAATACCTGTGATCAATATTTGCATTTATATCTGTTATCTCAAATCCGGCGTCTGTAAAAAGTTTTTCTATCTCTTTCCTGGTGAAAAACCTTAGATGCGTTTTATCAAGGATGCCGTAGTCCTCATACTTCCAATGTCCTTCTATCAGCATGTTAATTATCCCCCAATATCTGATATTGGGAATACTTGCCACGATAATGCCTGAATCAGAAACATATTTCTTTAGTTTCTTTATTGCAAATAGAGGATCCTTCAGGTGTTCCAGAACATCGGCAAGCACTACGCAGTCAAAATGCCCTTCATCGAAATCAAGAGCGATTTCTTCTATATTACCGCATACAAGACTTGACAGATTCTTTCTGGCGTTAATGCATGCATCCGGGTTAATCTCTATGCCTGCAACTTCCTTAACCCCTCTCTCAAGAAGTCTTTTGCCAAAAACGCCCTCTCCACATCCTACATCTAAAACCCTCGTGGTATTTTGAGGTATAAGCGCCTCAACTTCCTTTCTTTCCTGCCGGTAATATTCACCTGTCTTAGTATCCATAGGAGGTATTGTCCTCGAAAAATGTAAGTATTACTGTAAGACTGCAAATATCTTGCCAAAATAAAGAGAATGCAATATGCAAAGGTTGAGATTATTTAACTACATGAAAGTACAATTAAAATATCATTACTGCTTTGTCAATATTTAAAGCGGTTCTATCTCGGAAGGGATATTTTCGGTCAGTATCGTCAATATAATGACTTATCTAAGATACACTGAAAGTGTTTTTAAGGCTGAATTTAAACCCCTGCTCCAACCTGCTGCTGTTTTAATCCCTTCATCATCTCTTTCCAGCCGTCTTTGATCGTGCCAATGATCTTTTCAGCTTCTTCCAGTGCAGCTACATCGTTGTTCAGGTTTGCATAAAGAAGACGCTGAAGGACATAAGTATAAAGGCTTCTGAGATTCATTGATATCTCTCCGCCTTTTTCCATGTCCAGTACGTTGGAAAGTTCAGTAACTATCAATGTCGCCTTGCCCAGATGAGTCCCTTTTGACATGGTATCCCCTCTTGCTACTTTCTGTTTGGCGATCTTGATATGATTCAATATACCGTCATAAAGCATTAATATGATCTGCACCCTGTCTGTACTTGCGAAAACGGTTTTTTTGTATTGGGTAATATCCATTAAAACATCCTCCTAAGCTATACGATTCAAATAACTACCTATTGCGTTGTAACCGCTGACAAGAGCCTCCAAAGCCGTAAATTTACGCACCATATCGCTTTCTTCCTTGTCCAGCCTGTATTGCATATTTTTCACAGTATTATCAATATCCTTGATAAGATCCTGCAGGCCTTTTGCCCTGAGCGTTATAGAACCGTCAACAGTGCTTGTGGTGTTGGTTATATAGGTGTATATTTGATTGGCGATACCGGTTGAAGTTGTTGTAAAAAGGGCCGCAACATCATCCAGATCAGAAGAAAGTTTTGTCTCCAGGGTACTGGTGTTTACATCCAGCTTGCCTGTCTTACTGTTCGTTGTTATACCAAGTTGTGACAGTATATTCATATCATCCGGCTGACCTGATACAGTGCCCGAAATAATGCTCCTTAACTGGTTCCGAATATTTCTTGCGGTCCCTTCACCTGAAAGTACACCGCTGACCTTTGTCGTAGAATCATATGCTGTATTTGAAGATATCAGATCAACCACGCTGTTATATGCTGTTACAAATTCATTTATCTGAGCCTTGATTGCGTCTCTATTTGCAGTCACTGTTATTTTGCTTGATACGCCGCCGTCTTTTTTTAAATTAATGGTCATTCCCGATATTACATCCGTAATGGAATTTGTACTCCTCTTGATCTGAAGACTGTCTATCGTGAAATCGGAATCTGCCGCAGCCTTTTTCTGGGTAAAAGTTGCTGATCTGAAATCTGTGGTGCTGCCGGTGCCGTCAAGTGTAGTGCCGGCGTCAACTGTTATAGTTTTTGTAGCGCCGGTACTATTGCCCTTGATTATAAGTCTGTAAGGCGCCGCCCCGACTCCGTCATTAACAATAGTTGCTGTAACGCCGGGATTGCTCGTATCATCATTGATAAGATCTCTGAGTCCTTCAAAAGTGGTCCCGTTAGCGACGGTAAGGCTTCGTTGTGTGCCTGCATATGTATACTGAAATACCTTGGAACTCCCGCTGTTATTGATCACTGTGGTTAACGCCGTTACTCCGCTATGCACCTCCTGTTCCTCAGATGCAAGGCTTGTTACGGTAACAGAGTAGTTTCCGACTGCGGCAGAACTGGTAACCGTAGCCTCTAAAACAGTGGACTCACTTACCGAAGCAGCCTTGGCATAAAAGTTTGAAGAAGTCTTCAGCTTTTCAGCAGCGCTTTTAAGGCTCGAAAGTTTTGAGGAAATACTGTTATATTGCGTTACCTTACTATTATATGAGGTTTTTTTCTTCTCTAATATTTTAATAGGCTGGCGCTTAGCTTCAATAAGCTTGGAAATTAAAGTATTATAGTCTATTCCCGTGCTAAGGCCGCCAATAGTAAATGACGACATAATATTAACCCTCCTTATTTATCAGGAGACCTTTCTGATCTTTTGCATGCTTTGACAATTCTACAAGTTCTTTAGAAGGTATCTGACGGATAACCTGGTCCGTATCTCCGTCTATTACCTTTACTATCATGATATTCAGATCCTTATCGACCTCAAGCCGAATTTTGCGGTTATAGATATTCGCCATACTGGAAATTTTATCCATAGCCTCTTTTATATTTCTGTCTTCATGCTTTTCTGCATATCCAGCATCAACTTTTCCAGCATCAACTTTTCCAGCATCAACTTTTCCAGCATCAACTTTTCCAGCATCAACTTTTCCAGCATCAACTTTT
>JAGVGM010000216.1 GCA_020057065.1 Thermodesulfovibrionia bacterium | reverse complement strand
TCTTCAAATCCCCCCTGCCCCCCTTTTCTAAAGGGGGGGGACAACTTTAAGTATATCCTGATTCATAAGATTTTACCCACACTTTTCCACGATGAGCCACTATTATATTTCAACCTGTTTTTGATATACTTCGTTATTAAAAGGAACTCAATATAAGGGGATTTAACTATGGAAGATAAAACTCTTTTTGGTTACGATTTGTCTGGAATCAATAATATCAATGAAGAACTGGTAGTCGAATTAATGGGGAAGGTATTAAGTGAGGACAAAGCCATTTGCAAATGCCAGCTTTGTATTGAAGATATTTTCGCCCTTTCTCTTAATAAATTGAAACCACTCTATGTTCAGAGCACTTTTAAAGAAACCACTTTCAAGGATTACGACCTGACAAAAATACTCGACAGGGAAAAAATAACAGAAACTATTCAGGAAGCAATAAAGAGAGTCAGCAGGCACCCTCATCATTAAAGCACTTCTTTTTCACTATATGTATAATAATCAATCATGGATGACTTAAAGAGATCCTTAACTGAAAAGAGCAAAAACCCTCAGTGGCGATTTGGCTTTGCATTGTTGCTCACAGCCGTTCTCTTATTGTTCTGGAGCCAGTTCACCGGTGTAAACGGTCCTAAGGAATACATCATCAGTTACAGCCAGTTTATTGAACAGCTCAACTCCGGCAATATCACTTCTGTCACTATCAAAAATTTGCAGGTGAACGGGGAATTCAAGAATGAGACAGCGCTCCGGTTTTCAGGGGAAAAGGAAGCAAAACAGGTAAAATATTTCCAGATTTTCCTGCCGTCTTTTCAGGGGGATAATATCCTTTCAAGCCTCAAAGAAAAAGGTGTAATAATAAATGTTGAACCACCTGAAAAAATGTCTCCCTTCATGCAACTTGTAGTCGGGATTCTGCCATGGGTACTTATTATCGGGATATGGATACTGATCATGCGGAGAGCGCAAAACATACAGGGAGGGCCTGGCGGTCTTTTTTCCTTCGGACAGAGCAAGGCAAAATTACATAATGTTCAAAAAGTGCAGGTAACTTTTAAAGACGTGGCAGGAATGGAAAATTCCAAGAAGGAACTTGAAGAAACCATAGAGTTCCTCAAAAATCCCCTGAAATTCAGAAAGCTCGGCGCAAAAGTCCCAAAAGGCGTTCTCCTCATAGGCCCTCCGGGCACAGGAAAAACCCTTCTGGCGCGTGCAGTAGCCGGCGAGGCGGGAGTTCCTTTTTACAGCATCAGCGCATCGGAATTTATAGAGATGTTTGTAGGTGTCGGAGCCTCACGTGTGAGGGATATGTTTAAGCAGGCAAAGACTAAGCCTCCGAGTATTATTTTTATAGATGAAATAGATGCGGTCGGACGCACACGCGGGGCAGGTTTCGGCGGCGGACATGATGAAAGGGAGCAGACCCTGAATCAGCTTTTAAGCGAGCTGGATGGTTTTGAGCCGCATGAAGAAATAATTGTTATCGCCGCAACCAACAGGCCGGATGTGCTGGACCCTGCCCTTCTGAGACCGGGGCGTTTTGACAGGCATGTTGTCATTGACAGGCCGGGATTAAAAGACAGAAAAGCCATCCTTGAAGTTCATGTAAGAAACAAGGTGCTGAGCGATGATATAGATCTTGAAAAATTAGCAAGGGGCACCCCCGGCATGTCAGGCGCTGACCTTGAAAATCTTGCAAACGAAGCCGCCCTCACTGCCATAAGAAAGAATAAAGATAAAATCGATATGAGCGATTTTGAAGAAGCGCTGGATAAAATACTTATGGGGACAGTAAGGGAAGAGACCATCAGTGAAATGGAGAGGCGCATAACGGCATACCATGAGTCAGGACATGCCCTTGTCGCCCATGAACTTCCAGGTACGGACCCGATACATAAAGTCAGCATTATCCCAAGAGGTATGGCAATGGGCGTAACACAGCTTCTGCCTGAAGAAGACAGGCATTATTATCCCAAATCATACCTTATGAACAAACTTTGCGTGGCCCTTGCCGGAAGGGTTGCTGAGAAAATCGTCTTTAATGACACAAGCACCGGGGCGCAGAATGATCTGAAGGAAGCTTCTTCCCTTGCTGAAAAGATGGTGTCTCAATGGGGCATGAGTGATAAAGTAGGGCCGATAAATCTGGGCCGGGGTGAGGAACATCCTTTCCTCGGAAGAGAACTTGCACTGCCAAAGCGTTACAGTGAGGACCTGGCCTGGCTCATGGATCAGGAAATACGACAATTAATAGTCGATGCCGAATCAAAGGCAAATGAAATATTAAGTCCAAAAAGAAATGTTCTTGATAAAATCGCAGAAGCCCTCCTGAAAGAAGAAGTCCTGGAGAGAAACGATATCGAACGTATAATCAAAGAGGCAGATTAATCCCACCTCTTATTTGACTTATCATGATTCCAGTCTTTTCGGCCTTCATACCCTCTTCCTCCACGATTGTCATGATGGTCATCCCTTTTGTCTCTATTTTCATAATGCCGGTATGCTACTGGTCTCCAGTTCCGGGGAGGAGTCCAGCGCGCACGATATTGTTCTCTCGGAGGAACTCTATAGTATCTTGGAGAGAGGTCCCTAAATACATAAGGGACATTCACTGGTGAAAGATACGCCCAGGGACCGTTATTATATGCCGCCCTGAACCAGTATCCATCATAAAGACGGTACCAATTACCGGAATAAAAATAGAGCTGTCTCTCAACTTCAGGCGCATAAAAAAACGGTGTGCCAGGGATAACATGTAACGCCAGCGGTCTTGTGACAACTACTGCCGGCGGAGGCGGCATGTTAATTCCAAAACTGACATTGATGTCGTGAGATAATGCTTCTCCCGGCTGAAATAAAATGCCGGCCCCCGTCATAATAAAACCCGCAAGAACTATAATAATTATCTTCTTCATAATTAACCTCCTTGATCATTGTTGTTTTGTCATTCCGGCTTGTCCGGAATCTTTTTTTAATGTTTTCTTAAATATAGAATGCACTAAGGTTATGAATAATCAATGAATGAATTGTGAAAAGTTGGTGAAGATGTCCTGGTGGGGGAAGGAATGAATCTGATTTTTGTAGGGGCGGGTTTGAAACCCGCCCCTACGTTTTTATGGTATAATGCCATTCATATTTTTTCAGGGGACATGCTTCAATGAAATACAATCCGGAAATGCATCACCGGCGATCAATCCGATTGCAGGGATATGATTATTCAAATCAAGGTGCTTATTTTGTAACGATATGTACGTGGAACAGGGAGAATATTCTGGGCGATGTCTTTAATTCGGTAATGCAGTTAAACAGTTTTGGTGAAATTGTAATGAAATGTTGGCAGGATTTGCCGATCCATTATAAATATATTGCATTGGATGAAGTTGTGATCATGCCTAATCATCTGCATGGAATTATTTGGATCAATGGCGATATTGCAGGGGCGGGTTTCAAACCCGCCCCTACGAACATACGGCATGGATTGTCGGAAATTATTCGTGCATTGAAAACATTCTCTTCACGTCAAATGAATAAAAACCGTAACACACCCGGCACACCGGTCTGGCAACGTAATTATTTCGACCGCGTTATCCGAAATGAAAAAGAATTGCATGCAATCCGTGAATACATAATCAACAATCCCCTGCAATGGAGTATGGATGAAAATAATCCCTTGAATTTGTAGGGGCGGGTTTGAAACCCGCCCCTACCCTGCACATGTGCCACATGTCCCTCTGTACTGTGCCATGCACAGTTTTTTACAGTCTAAAAGGTAACTGTGTTTTTTTGTAATCGAGACTGGCCATATAACATCTTGGATTACTTAAATATTTTTCTTTACAAAAAACTGTAAAATTATTTAAAATAATTATATACAAAGGCATGTTTATTGCTTTGTTTTAGCGTGGGCAGTCAAAGTATCTTTTGTCTGATTCAGCCTATTTTAAAGTCTGTTTATAGACTTTGTTTGTCTGTCATTCCGGCTTGTCCGGAATCTTTTTTATTAAGGGAGGGCTTTATTATGTTGAGTAGCGGACGAAATCCAAGAGCAGTTCAGATGTCTCTTATTAAAAAATTCTCTTTTTCAATCCTGTTAAGTTTAGCGCTTCTTTTAGTTGCCGGCGTCTTGGCTGGCAGGGCTGAAGCTTCAAGTTCTCGGGGTAATGTAGGCAATATTGATGTCGGTACAAATAATTATGACAATTACCTAAATTTTGTATTATCATACGATCCTAACGCGCCTCAAGACCCAGGTTTTTATGGGAATAGTTTTGACATCTTTGGGCTTAATTATGGGGGAAACATAGACAGCATGACAGGGGGCTGGTATGTTGATAGTATAGTAACAAATGCTAATGGCTCAAAAGATTATCATTTGGTAAGCATTGACCCTGATTTTAGTATCCAGGGAGGTCAGAATCTTTCTTTTAACTTGTTTTTCGCGCCTCAAAACGGCAATCCTGTTCCACAGGGTCTTGGAAGCATGCCATTAGACTCTCTGATAAACGTGCAGTCAGGATACGCGGGGGGATTGAATTATCAGGCAGCATCGGTGTTCCAACACCTTTAGCGAACGGCCCTGTGGCGCCTGAACCAGTCAGCGCAATTCTTTTCATTACAGGAGCAGGAGTTCTTGCAGGCAGAAGGTATTTAAAAAGGAATTTCCATTGCAAGGGGAAAAACAAATTTAATACTGATGGGGCATTTAGATTCAGGAAGCGATAAGATCAGCTTTGATGGGAAGAGTTTTAATGTCTTTTGCGCCTTTAAACCATTTTCTGAAATTCAGGATCGAAAAACCAACCACTTCGCCGCTGACAGGATTGACCCTGAGAAAAAAGTCATCTTCTACTTCCCTGGAAACAGCTTTTTCAGGATCACCTATTGAAATATCAAGGATATCTCCCTCATCATCATAAGCCATTCTCATTTCTTTTCCCATAAGGTTTCTCCCTTTTTAATTATATCACTAATATAACAGGTAAGAATAAATGAACGCAAATCCTTCCTGACTGCTACAAGAAAATATTTTCCATCAAAAATATCATCATAGAACTTATAGTAAAGCAGTACCGCCGTATCTCGAAGGCTTTTCTTTACATAATCAGGTGATGACAAAACACTCTGTATTCTATCTTTATATATCCCGACTTCCGGATGTTCTCTTGTAATATGGCTCCATCTTTCATCAGTAAGTTCAATTATGTCTTGAAAAATATCCTTTATCAGCATAAGTTATTATTCGTCTTAATTTTAGAATGAATTTCAGGATTGTATTTCAATTACCCATGTCCCTCAAAAAGCTGTACGGTTGATTATAACACAAAATCTTTTGGGCGAAACGGTCGTTCGCCATCTCCCCTGATCCCTCTTTGACAAAGAGGGGAATCATCCAATCCCCCGGTTACTGTCTTTAAGAAATTCTGCTTCAATTAGTGTTAAAATTTCAGCTCTGATAAGGTTTACTATTTAAATGGACAAACTTATTTCTAACGAATTCAACCTCAGGAATGACATCATCTATTTCAATCACGCCGGCGTATCTCCCTGGCCGTCGAGGACTGTAAAAGCAGTTCAGGAATTTGCTGATGAAAATATGACACAGGGTTCTCTGCGGTATCCTGAATGGCTTGGGGTTGAAGCGGAATTGCGAAAGCAGGCACAAAAGCTCATAAACGCCCCCTCCCCTTTGGACATTGCGCTGCTGAAAAACACATCTGAAGCGCTTTCTGTTGTGGCATACGGACTGGAATGGAAAAAGGGAGACAATATAGTAAGCTGCAGCCAGGAGTTCCCTTCAAACCGTATAGTATGGGAATCGCTTGCTGAAAAAGGGGTCGAATTCCGCGAGGCGGATTTTAAAATATCAGACAATCCTGAGGACGCCCTGTTTTCTCTTGTTAATAATAACACCCGTTTGATCACCATCAGTTCGGTGCAGTTTTCCACAGGTTTGAAGATGGATCTTCAACGCATCGGGGAATTTTGTAAAAAGCGCGGCATCCTTTTTTGCGTCGACGCTATTCAGAGTCTCGGCGCAATGCAGTTTGATGTTCAGCAAATTCATGCTGACTTTGTAATGGCAGACGGCCACAAGTGGATGCTCGGACCTGAAGGACTTGCGGTCTTTTACTCTAACCCTGATGCAAGAGACCGTTTACATCTTAATCAATATGGCTGGCACATGGTGGAAGCCGCAGGAGATTTTGACCGCAGGGACTGGAGCATTGCAAAAAGTGCGCGCCGCTTTGAATGCGGAAGTTCGAATATGCTCAGCATTTATGCCCTTAATGCAAGCCTGTCTCTTCTCCTTGACATTGGTATGGATCATGTAGAAAAAGAGATATTAAGTCGAAGCAAATATCTTTTTGATAAAATTAAAACAAGGCCTGAACTTGAGTTAATAACTTCAACAAGTCAGGGGCGCTACGCAGGCATAGTCACCTTCCGCCGTCGTGGTGTGGATTCTGCATTGCTTTATCAAAACTTGATGCAAAAAAAGATATTATGCGCCCATCGCTCCGGTGGCATCCGCCTGTCACCACACTTCTATACGCCATATGAACAACTCGATCATGTTATTGATTTGGTAATGAGATATACGGCATAATTTTTCATATCTGTTTTCCTGATTATGGTATACTTCAAAACCAGCTTGCCAGCTTGACGGCTTGCCAGCTGACCAGCGGGAGAGAAATACAATGAGCAATGAACCTAACAAGATCATTTACTCCATGATCGGAGTAAGCAAATATTACGACAAGAAACCTGTACTGAAAGATATCTATCTCTCATATTTCTACGGAGCCAAGATCGGGGTCCTCGGCCTCAACGGGTCAGGGAAAAGCTCCCTCCTCCGCATCCTTGCAGGTAAAGATAAGGAGTTCAACGGCGAGACTGTACTTTCTCCGGGCCACACCGTGGGCCTTCTTGAACAGGAGCCGCAACTCGATAACAACAAGACCGTGCGGGAGATCGTTGAAGAAGGGGTGCAGGAAATAGTAGATACGCTCAAAGAATATAACAGCATTAATGAAAAATTCGCTGAACCCATGTCTGACGATGAAATGAGCAAACTCATCGAGCGTCAGGGAAAGGTCCAGGAGAAACTCGACGCAATGGATGCATGGGACCTCGATTCCCGTCTGGAAATGGCGTTGGACGCACTGCGCTGTCCTTCGGGAGATACATCCATGAAGGTCCTTTCAGGCGGAGAAAGGAGGCGTGTTGCGCTTTGCAAACTCCTCCTGCAAAAACCGGATATCCTGCTTTTGGATGAACCCACCAACCACCTCGATGCCGAGACCGTGGCATGGCTGGAGCATCATCTGCAGAGCTACGCCGGCACTATC
>JAGVGM010000321.1 GCA_020057065.1 Thermodesulfovibrionia bacterium | reverse complement strand
TCCTCCTCCCTCCACTCCCTGAACAGCGAGCCATTGCTGGTGTGCTTTCCAGCCTTGACGACAAGATCGCCCTTCTGCACCGGCAGAACAAAACCTTGGAAGGAATGGCCGAAGCCCTCTGGCGGAAGATGTTTGTGGAAGAGGCTGATCCGGGGTGGAAAAAGGGGAAGTTGGGGGATTTTGGACAGATTGTTTGTGGCAAAACGCCATCAAAAAAAATTGCAGAATATTTTGGTGGCCATATCCCATTTATTAAAATTCCAGATATGCATCGCAATGTCTTTATTTTTGAAACAGAAGATTCATTAACAGAAGCGGGAAAGAAATCTCGGCAAAATAAAACTATCCCTGCAAAGTCGATTTGTGTTAGCTGTATTGCAACTGTGGGCTTAGTTGCCATGAATGCTGTTGATAGTCAGACTAACCAACAGATAAATACAATTATACCGAATAATGAATTCCAGAGGAATTTTTTGTTTTTATTAATGCGAAATATGACTGATGATCTATTTGCACGAGCGAGTGGAGGAACAGCAACCGATAATTTAAATACAGGCGATTTTTCGCGTATAGAAATATCAATGCCATCAGAAAAGACCGTTCAAAAATTTGATGATCTGGTGAGAGACTACTTTGAAAAAATTTATATGAACCAGGCGCAAATACTAAAGCTCGCCAGCCTCCGCGACACGCTCCTTCCCAAGCTAATGAGCGGCGAAGCGAGGGTGGGTCTATGAAACAATACGAGGTGATTTATGGTAGAGCTGACCTGATAATTAACTTAGTAAAAAATGGGGTGCGTTGTGATGAAATCGCAACAAGAAATGTCATTGAAGCGATCATTACTGAAGAACGAGCAATACAGTACAAATACGTAAAGCCTGACACCGAAATACATGACGGTATTGGTAGGGCCAAGGAGGACAAATGACACATAACGACCTGATAAAACAATTAATTCTTTCATTTAACAGTAATGATAATGAAGCATTCTTGTCTGCCGCACGGGAATATATTGAGCGGGAAAAGCGGATGAAGCATACCCAAGTGGCAAAGGAACTGGAAAAGGCACTTTTTGATAAAAGCCCCTCAATTTCGTATTCTGAACGTCGATTCAAGGACGCCCAGCCAATCCCCAGAGACAGCGAAAAAGGGTTCCCGCTTCTGGAGATCAAGCATTATGATGACAGCTGGGAGAATCTGATACTACCACAAACAATTAAAGAACAACTGAACCAAATTGTCCGTGAGTTTAAGGATGCCGATATTCTTGCAACATATAACCTCAGTTATAAAAAGAAGATTCTCCTTTGCGGTAAACCAGGAACCGGTAAGACATTTTCCGTGCAGATTATCAGTTCCCTTCTAAATATACCGATAGTATATGTCAGGTTTGATGCAATTATCTCATCATACCTTGGCGAAACTGCTTCAAATTTGCGAAAAGTCTTTGATTATATTGAGCAGGGCACATGGATTGTTCTCTTTGACGAATTCGACATTATTGGAAAAAACAGGGACGACATTCATGAACATGGAGAAATCAAGCGAGTCGTAAATAACTTCTTGCAAATGCTGGATAATTTTTCCGGTACAAGTATGATATTTGCGGCAACCAATCATCAAAATATGCTCGATTCGGCAATATGGCGCCGTTTTGACGATGTTGTGTATTATGATCTGCCAAATGAAGCTACCCGACAAATACTATTTGAACGATACATGAAGCCAATTAAACGAGAAAACGATATTGATTTGAAGGCTCTTGCCAGACGATCAGAAAAACTTTCACCCTCAGACATAAAAATGATTACTGAAGAAGCAATAAAACTGGCTATTATCAACTCTCACAATAGTCTTTCAATGGCTAACCTATCAATAGCGCTTGACAAATTTATTAAGCGTGAAAAAGTAAAAGACAATATGCTGGAGGATGAATAATGAATACATACGATCATCTTCCTTTGCCAATATATCAGGGTGATGTCCATCGGCAACCTCGCGGTGGCGGTGGTGGTTACAATCTCCCCGAAGGAAGGAATAAGAGTACTTTTTTGCAGGAGACAATTCAGAAAGCAGATGCCATTGCCAGTTCTTTTCAGATAGTAAAAAGCAAATTCTCAGGAAATATCAATCCTTCACTCATTTATGAAATCGAAGTAAATCAGGGAGTCAGCCCCAATAATTTTGAAACAATACTTTCTTCAATGGGTATCCATGTTTTATCTGTTGCCGAGAACAAAAAAGGCTACTGGGTTGTTTTTAGCGATGATGAGAACCTCAATCAGTTTAAGCAAAAGCTAAACACTTATGCTTCCGAACAGGGTCCAAAATATGATTTTTTTAATGCCATCAATTCTCTTCGAGATATACCAAGGGAAGAAAAAATCGGGAAAGGATTGCAGGATAATCCGCTGGGGGACTCTCCAGATTTCATAGATATCGAACTATGGAGAATGGTTGATCAACGGCGAAATGAGGAATTCATCAAAGAACTGAAACTGGCTTATTCCAATAGTAATGAATTCCGAATCACTGATACCCTCATAACTAAATCTTTTGTTCTTCTTCGGGTGCAATTAACATATGCTATTTTTGATGAAATAATTGATCTGAAAGAGATTGCGCGAGCAGACCGACCATCTATACCAACATTTAATCCTTTTGAATATCGAGACATCGATGTGCCCAAATTAACAATAAACTTACCGGGTGAAAACGCTACAGGTATTTTGATTATTGATTCAGGTATTATATCCAATCATCCAATGCTGGAAAAATGTGTAGGCAGTGAAGAGAATTTCCAGTCAGGCGAACAACAAACACAAGATACCGTGGGGCATGGTACTTCCGTTGCAGGCTGTGCTGCCTATGGAGATATTGAAAAGTGCATTGAAGCAAAAACATTTACACCATCAAACTGGATATTCTCTGCCAAAGTGATGTATGCAGAAAAAAATGAAATAAATGGAACTGTCCATGCCGTCTATGACCAGGAAAAGCTTGTCGAGCATCAATTTAAAGACGCAGTAGAAAGTTTTCTTTCCAATCCGGAATATCATGTCCGGGTAGTGAATATATCGCTTGGAAATAGTAATGAGGTTTGGCATAAGAACTTTGAAAGACAACTGCCACTTGCGGCGATGATAGATGAACTTGCCTATACCTATCCGTCTGTGACATTTATTGTATCCGCCGGGAACCAGCACCCATATAATATTTATTCCTCAATTCAGGAAATTATCGATAACTATCCAAAATATTTTCTGGAAAAACCTGAGTTTAAGATCATCAATCCTGCTTCTTCAGCTTTGGCATTAACCATTGGTTCAATAGCAGGGGCAGAACGAGTTAAACAAACAAACTATGGAGAAGAGCAGATTAGATCACTTATAGCAAAAGAAAACCAGCCCTCACCCTTTACGCGATCAGGGTTCGGAATAAATGGGATGGTTAAACCGGAGTTAGTTGAGTATGGAGGGAATACCATACTTATTAATAATCATGGCCGTATCCAGGATGATGCTGGCGGGAAAATTGCTCTACTCAACAACCAGACTACAGAAAATATCATCCGATTTGATTTCGGAACCAGTTTTTCTGCGTCAAAGGTCGCACATCTTGCAGGTTTAATTGCTAATAAATTCCCTCAAAAATCTGCAAATTTTGTAAACAACATGCTCTTGGTCGGTGCCGATTACCCTTTTTTTCCAGATGATTCTTTTTATGGGTCTAAACAGGGTAAAGCATTAGAGGATCACATGGCAGTTTGCGGTTACGGATTGTCAGACTATGACAGGGCTGTAAGTTCTTTGGATAAACGAGCCGTTCTTTTTGATGAGGGTCAGCTCGGTTTAAATAAAGTAAAGGTCTATTCATTGCAACTTCCCGAAATATTTTTCACAGAGAGAGGTAGAAAACGAATAGTTGTTGTATTAACATTGATGGACTCGTAAAAAGTCAGGCATCCCTTATGCAGCCATTAT
>JAGVGM010000094.1 GCA_020057065.1 Thermodesulfovibrionia bacterium | reverse complement strand
TGGATTGGACTATCCCCCTCTTTGAAAAAGAGGGGTTAGGGGAGATTTTGTAGAATGAATTTAAAAAATCCCCCCTCGCCCCCCTTTGCCAAAGGGGGGGGTAATAACCACCTTTAACTGAAGGGTTACCCAGGATATGTATTTTTCTGGTGACTTTTATGTCTGTCTTTTGTTATATTTATCAATAGTTTTATAAAATCTATTCTCTAATAATTAACAGATAACATTAACGGAGGAGAATTGCACAGGAAATTAATTCTTTTTGGTTTAATACTAATTCTTTTTTTATATGCAAGTTCACTCTATGCACAGGGATCCACGTCTGATAGTGACAGCAGCGAAAAGATCACCCTCAATTTTGATGATGAAGATGTGTTTGCAGTAATACAGACAATCTTTGGCGACATTCTCAAGGTTAATTATATAGTGGACCCGCAGGTAAAAGGCCGGGTAAATTTGAGGACGGTTACCCCTGTATCAAAGAAGGATGTGCTGCCTTTGATGGAAGTGGTTTTAAGGATTAACGGTATCAGTGTTGTAGAGGAAAACAATCTTTACAGAATAGTCACAATAAATGCTATGCCTAAGGAGCCTACAGCAGTCGGCATAGGAAGAGAGGCTGAGAAGGTTCGGATTACCGGCAAGGCCTTACTTCAGATTGTGCCTCTTGATTATATCTCATCCTCAGAGATGATTAAAATTCTTACGCCGTTTCTTTCATCTAATTCCGTTATTGTAGATGTACCCAAGAGCAATCATATGATTATTGTAGATACAGACGCTAATATAAAAAGGCTCCTTCAGCTTGTGGAAATATTTGACAGCGAACGTCTGAAAAAAATAAAGCCGCAGGTCTTTGTATATCCGGTTCAGAACAGCAAGGCAAAAGATTTAGCCGCCTTACTTCAACAGATTTTTTTGGGCGCAAGGCAGCAAACGTCTTCACCGGTATCGGAAAAGGGTGCGCCACAGCCTGCGCCATCCCAGCAGCCGAAGGGTGTAACCCCATCTGGAGGCGTGGGATTAGTTGCTGACATCACCACTATATTCCCCGACGAATTAACAAACACCATTATTATACTATCGACCCCGGAGGATTATGCGCTTATATCTGAGACCATAAAAAAGATTGATATAGTACCGAGACAGGTCCTGATAGAAGGTTTGATCGCACGTGTGGACCTGTCAGACAGTTTAAAATTCGGAATTGCCTGGTCCCTGAAGACGGATCTAAATTTCAGCTTAAAGCCCTTCACAAAGGATTTTAATCTTACCGGTGAAGCAGGACAAAGGCCGTCTGATCTTGTAGATAAATCGGGAGCCCCTGCGACCCTTTCAGGAACAGGCTTTACCTTTCTTGCTTCAGACACAAGCGGGATATTGAGGGCGCGCATTGAGGCGCTTTCATCCGAAGGCAAAGTAAACGTCATGGCTGCTCCTCATATACTTGTATCAGATAATCGTGAGGCAAGGATTCAGGTAGGTCAACAGATTCCTATTCCAACAGTTCAGATACCAACTTCAGGTGGTCAAATAACTTCAGTCCAATATAAGGACATAGGAATAATACTCAAAGTAAAACCTCAGGTCAATGAAAGTGGACTGGTCTCTCTTGAGATAACGCAGGAGGTATCTTCTTCCGCAACTTCATTAGCAGATATTGCTGCAGGAGGTGCCCCTGTTATAAACAAGACAGAGGCCTCTACATTTCTTGTCGCACAAGACGGCGAGACGATAATAATCGGGGGGCTTATGAGAGAAGATACAAGCAAGACAAACACCGGCATCCCTCTTCTCAGCAAGATACCTATATTGGGTTATTTATTCGGCAGTACTACAAAGGCTGCTGACAAGATAGAGCTCGTTATACTCCTTACTCCCCATGTTATAAAGAATATTAAAGATGCAGGCAGTGTTACATCGGATTACATGAACAAGTTTAAGGATTCTGCCAGGGATAAAAAAATAGACGAATTTATAGACAACTCCTCAAAGGACCAGGAAGAAGATTAATTTGAGGATTTAGGAGGGGACGAGGTTTGAGGTGAAAAAGACTCCCTCTTCTTTATGGGATAGGCCAGATTTACCGTCATTATTTCTTCACCTCTTACCAGCACTATCATATCGGATTTAATTTCTTTCAATATAAAACCGCCGATATCGGCTCCTTTCTTTATGACCCGTACCCGTTTTCCTCTGCCGGGCGAGGTGATCGGAGAGCTTACATCTTCAATGTATGCAAGGCTTAGATCGTCTGAAATCAGCGTACCGTACAGCACAATCTCGGGCTTTGGCAATGGGGGAGCGGCTTTTTCTTCTTTTTTCTCAACTTTCTCAACAGGCATAATCCTGTCGGGATGAAACGTATTTTCCCCGGCGATTACCATGTATTCTTCAAAAGACAGACTTTGTATTTCGGGCGTTGCTTCAGCTTTATTATCAACACTATTTTCTACTGCGGGCAGTGTGTAACTTACGTCCATTCTTAAAGAAGGCATTATAATATAATATACCCACACGACAATAGCTGTCAGCAGAATTATATTCAGAAGGTTAATGTTTTTTATAATATAGTTAATATATTTCAACTTGCTCCCTATAATTTATTTTCCGCCTGTCATGGCAGATACATTTAGTTTTACTATAAGTTCACGAGGCTCTTTAAGGTCTTTAACTCTTATATCTATATCGTTGATAAAGAGCGATGGATTATTATTGGTTTCTACAGAATAGATTGCATCGCTCAGGACCCTGACGTCAGGCATCGAGGCGTCCAGGCTTATGTTTACAATTTTAAATTTCCCCATTTCAGCAGGCGGACCGATCAGTTCACGGGATATCTTCCCCCCCCTGCTGATTAAAAGGCCTTTGACCAGGTCCTGAAGCGCTGCGGCTGCGATTGCATCAGTTTCCCCTTGCAAGAGCTCCGTTTTATAAAACTCTCTCAGATGACTCTTCTCTGTAAATTCCTTTTCCATCTCAGGGATCTTTGATATCAGGTTAATGTACTTTCCGAGGATTTTTGTCTTCATTTCCTCTTCTTCTTTGAGAGCGGTCATTTCCGACCTGATTTTCAGGTAGCCGTACTGATACGCGACTACACCAAGCAGGAGGACTGCGAGGGGTATCATTACAATTAACGCCTTAGAGTTCTTCATCTGTCAGCTCTTCTTCATTTTTTGGGGTTGTCTCTACTTTCTTTGCGCCGTCTATTTCCATGCGTATCTGAAATCTGTCAAGGCCTTTCTGAACATCCTTAAATGTTTGTGAAGCAAATTCTGCCTTTTTAAAATAGGATGATGCTTCCAGTTTTAGCAGCAATGCGGTTGCCGGATTAGCATAACCCTCGAGCTCAACATTAGTCTCTGAAATATGCATTCTCGTGAGCCAGGCATTTTGCGGAAGCACAGATGTAATTTCTCTGATAATATCAATTGACGGCGGTCTGCTCCCCCTGAAACTTTTCATATCAGAGTTGTCCTTGTCAACCGTTTTGATTTCCTGTGCAAGCCATTCGAACTTTTTTACTTCTTTTTTTCTGAGCGCCATATCGCTCTCAATTGTTAAGAGTTTTTTTTGTTCTGTCTTAAGCGGCATAACCATGTTGAGAACGCCGAGGGCCGCGATTGTCAGTAATAGCGCCGCTGTAAGGACGACCGGGGTTTTCTGTCTTTCACGGATTCCTTTTGTCAGCAGGTTGAATCCCTCAGCCTTATCGGATAATCTCTCCAGAACTCCACCGACAGCATAATATGGAATGGGACCGGCGCCTCCGTGTATCCTGAGTCGTATATCATTTTCGTTGATCAGTTTAAATGGTATATTTGCTTTAGATTTCAGCAGCTCTATAAAAGATGGAGACATATTATTCAGCGAGAGCAGAACCTGCGGAGTCCGTCCTGCTTTTTTAACGGGATCTGCAGAAAGCGCAATTTTTGCCAAAACTGTTTCTGCTTTTGAGTTGTCGTCGCCGTCAATAAAGTCCCCTGTAAACGCTTCCCTTAAAGCCTCATTCATAAATAATGCGCCCTCAAATCCATCATTGTTTATTTCCATATATACATAATCTTTATTTCCATAAACAAAGTTAAGCATGCTGCCGATACAGGAGAGGTTCAGACTGACACAGGTGACCACGATATTTTTCCCTTTCAGTGATTCAATGTATTTATTTACAATATCAGCCTTTGCTGCCGCCAATAAAATTGTCAGTTTCTTATCGTCTTCATTAAGCACCCTGAAGTCGAATAGAGCATCTTCAGCGCTGAATGGAGTCAGCCGGTCTATCTCACGCTGGACTACATCAGGAAGATTTTCTTTGACGGCAACAGGCAATTCAGCCGTCTTTATAATCACCCATTCCTTTGGTATGTTAAGCGTAACATCTGCTTTTTCAGCCTTCAGTTCGCTGACAGCCAGTATCGCTGATGACGCCGCTTCTTCAGTTTGAGGGTATCCCCCGTATTGATATCTTTTAGTCCCTTTTATTCTTATCAGCGACAGGAATTTTGAACCATAAGCGGCTGAAAGGCCTCCCTTATCAAGACTTATGCAAAAGAAGTTTTTTGGCAAAAACACGCTGTCAGCGCTGCGAGTGAGTGTTCTACAGAGGGGCTGCAAAAATTCACCGAGTTTTAAAACCGATGTAAAAGCGGCTGATGCTATTTTCTTAACGGCTATTGCGCCTGTCATTAGTTAATGCTTATACCTTTCTTGTAATAGAGATACTCGTATTTATTGTCATCCGTAATAGTGACAATTGCTTTAATCCCGTACCCTGATTTTTTATTGGTAATATACCCGGCAGAAACAAGGGTAAAGATGTTGGATTCTTCCATGCTGATATAAGGCTCTATAAGGGCATATTCTTCAGGGGTTATCCACTCAATATAATTTATTCCCATGGTCTGTCTCCTGCTTATGATCTCATCTGCGATCTTTTGAGTAATACCGGGGATTGAGATCAAGACCTCTCTTTTCGCAGCGTTTACATTAATTCCGCGTGCGCCTGAATGGACTGTAATAAAATCCAGAAGCCCCTTTCTGTCTTTATTGCCGTACAATATTTCGGGAGTTATGTCTTTAACCAGCAACAACTCCTCTAATGTGCTGAAGGCTTCGTTTTTTGCCCTGTATGGTTTTGGCAGGGTCATGTAATAATCGCTTTCAGCGCCATTGAGCCTGTGCAGTTCATCAGGGTCTTTCCAATCCATGATAGAATCCACAAGGGTATCAATAAGTTCTAATTCAATATCAAGATTTCTTAACAAATTCCTTAATATTATATCAGGCGTTGTATTTATGTCCACTTTTCCTGACTCATCAGTGAGGCTGACAGTGAAAAACCCGTTATCTGTCTGAATACTGTAAGGCGTGCCATCTATCCTCCATGCCCCCATACCTTCTAAAGTGATATTTTGCCCTTTGTTAGCTTCCCGATAGAGAATTTCCATAATTCCTCTTTCTATCCCCGCCTCTGCGAGGAACCCCTTCCCCGATTCTTCTTTGAAGGATATTGTGGAATGGTTGTCAACCCGTACAGCAAAAGTAAAGGAAAGGGCAATGACTATCAGGATAGCCAACACCCACAATACCATGATGAGGGCAATCCCTTTATTGTCAGACCAAAGTTTAGAAGACATGCGCTTCATTCGTTTAAGATAAATATTAAGCTATTATAACTAATACAACGTATTAATAAAGTTGATATAAACAGGAAAACGTAACATCCTCTGTTGCGTTTGCATTATTATAACCAAGATGGCCCAAATAAAAAAATAAAAAACAGGAAAAAATTAAAATGTGTTTTTTATTTAATATCCTCTGACATGTCAGGATGGCATCTTTTGCAGTCATTAAGAGGGAAGGCTGTTTTTAAATGGCATAAACCGCAGAACTCTCCTCTAAGGCAGAACGACATTGAAAAGTGTTTTGTGGTCTTCTTCTTTATATTAAATACGTCCGGATGGCAGTTTGCGCAGTCAAGCCATTTAACATGTGCGCTGTGAGGAAAGACCGCAGGAGGTATCAGGAAATTCTCCGCTTTCAGTTCCAGCTCCTTATCAAACGACATATCTGCAGGCGGAGTCGAAATAAATGTTTTTGGTTTTATTAATCCTGTCTGAATTGCTGCTGTCCAGTCTATTCTGTTGCCGAACCTGGTTTTAGGAAAATCTTTCAGCTTTACAAATTTTTCATAACCATAGCTTATATCCCCATTATGGCATTTATCACAATTTTCTTTAGTATGTCCAAATGCAATTTCCCCATCATGGCAGACCCCGCAGAATTTTCCGGATTTATTGTCTTCCTCGGTTATTTCTGTAGTGTTAAGCTGCATATTGAATTCAAGTTCAAGGTGGCATACCCTGCAGGTATAATGCATGCGGTGGCTCCAGTGGGAAAAAGCAACGGGTTTCATATTATGTTTTTCCGAGGTCCTGCTTATCAGGAGGTTGCCATACTGTTCAGAAGGCGGAAGGGGAGGGAAACTGAAGAAGGCAGGGGTGTCCTGATATGAGAAAAAAATACTCATAACGATAAACATAAAGATAAAAATAACTAACGTTCTCATTTTATGAAACCGGTTTCACATGGCACCTCTGGCAGTCCATAGTAGGGAAGGCCACCTTCCCATGACAGACGCCGCAGAATTTACCATCAAATATCTCTATCATTGAATATTTTGTAGCCCCCTTCTTAACCCCGGTAAAAATATCAGGATGGCAGACTTCGCATCCGTTCCATACAGTATGTTTTTGGTGGGAGAAAACAATCTCAGGAAGCCCTGCTACTTTTGGTTCAAGGGTAAAGTCCTTCTGTACCGGCATAGTTTTTTTGCTGACCGATATCCCTTCAAGGAAGTCAATGAGTTTTATCAGATTGTCTTTTTCAGCCAGTTCCCAGTCAATGCCGTTCCCGAGGCGCTCCTTAGGCATTTTCGCTGCAAATTCGGAAAAATTATTCTCCCGCTTGACGTCTTTGCCAAATGAATGGCATCTGTCGCAGACCTCATCACGCTTTCCCTTATCACACGCACGAAACACAGCTTTATTATCAAAAACCCTCTTGCCGTTATGACATGTGCCGCAGTAATATCCATTGATATTATCATCGGCCTTTATCCCGGTGGCGCCTGTCTTCATTTCAAAACCCAGGTCTGTATGGCACAATCTGCATGTGAATTTCGACCTGTGCAGCCAGTGATCGAACACAACGGGAGCCACCCTGTTCTTCTCTGAAAAGTTGTTAAGGACGATCTTCCCGTAATCCTGCGGAAGAGGTCTTTTCTTCTTAACTCCCCTTTCCTGTGCAAATGATAATGTGAAAACCACTAATAAAATAAATATGACCGGAAGTAGTATTTTCTTCATCTATTCCTCCCTGTTTGACGCTCTATCTAAGAGCGTATTAATAATTTATGCAGGATGATGACTGAAAAAAAGCATTGAAATAATTTTCACATTGATTACTGTAAGAGTCAAATAAAAAATGGTTATAAGTTGTTTAGTTTTTCTTAATTACTTCTGCCTGAGAATATCATAAAATCCTCTTGCCGTCATTTCCCATGTCAGCTTACTTAAATCCTCTCCCGCTTTTTTGCCGATCTTTTTTAACGCGTCCCGGTTATGATAGGCCCATTCCAGTCTTTCGATCGTTTCGTCCATATCCGGTTCATCCCATAACGCCGCGACCTCATTGTTATTTGAAAAAGTGACCGGATGCATGTTTGATATTTTTATGCTGTTCAAATCGGACAAGATATCTTTGTGGCCGCTATTGCAGGAAGCTATTACCGGTTTGCCGCAAGCCATATATTCCATCAATACAAGATTAGTACCGCCCTCGCATCTGTTGGGAAACAATCCCAGGTCGCTGTTCCTGTAGATACGCGGCATCATTATATTCGGGTACGGCGGCAGAGTAATTACCCTGTCTGTGTCTATGCCGTTATCATTCAGCAATTTATTAGTTACGTCCAGATAATTCCCCGGCGCCGGAGCAAAATTAATATAAGGTGAAGCGGCCATTGTGTTAAAACTGAATTCCCACTGATTGTACCAGTTGTTCACAAGCATCACGTCTTTATATTTGTCCTGAAGGACCTTATATGCTCTAATTACAAGATCCTGACCTTTCCTGAATTCGAATTTTCCGCCTGAATATATTACAAACTTGTCTGAAAAATACTCCTTTTCCGGGAAAAAAGGATTGAATATGGTTGTATCTATTCCCTGAATAACTGTCTTCGTATTCTTAAGTCCGTAATTTCTCAGGACCTCTTCGCACCATGAAGAGCCGGCAACTATTGTGTCAAAAAACTGTTTGCCGTTCTCTATATATGACTCAGGCAGGATATTGTCCTCAAAGAAAACATATCCGACATTTATACTTCCTTTGAAATTTGGACAGCGGGGCTGCATTGTATTGCCTAATATACCCTGAAGGACCGGATAATCAATATTCTTTTGAATATCATTCTTCATGATGGCAGTGCTTTCATCTTCGGGTGCAAGTTTACTTTTAAGCAGCCGGTAATCATATTCATCCCCGATAATCTCAAAATCAAAATCATCTGTCAGAAGTTTTACATCAGTAATTCTTGAGAGCTCTTTTACAGTATATTTTCCGCAAATGCCCCAGCCATGATAACTTCCGACCGGCATTACAACATATATCATTGATTTTTCTCCTCCTTCAGCCGTTCAATTACCCTCTCCATCATATCATCCCAGTCCTTTTTATTCATGTGCCTGAACAATCTTACATCTTCATACCAGGGGCTTGGGTCCGAATCTGAAAACCATCGCCATTCCGCATAAAAGGGAAGCAGTATCCAGGTCTTCTTCCCTAAAGCGCCTGATAAGTGGGCGACTGCTGTATCGATGGTAATTAAAATGTCCACATTCTCTAATGCTGCTGCAGTATCCGAAAAGTCATTGAAGGTTCTGCCGAGGTTTACTATTTCGATATCCTCCGGCAAGTTATCAAGCAGCTCTATTCCGGGGCCTTTTTGAAATGAATAAAGTTTGACACCCGGGATCTTTGCGAGCGGATATAAACAGCGCAGAGGCACAGATCTTTTTCTGTCACGCTCCATCAAAGGATTGCCCTGCCAGCAGATGCCAATCCTAAAGGGTGCAGGGGATAGGGTGTAGGGGATAGGGGCGAAGAACTTCTCCCTGTACCACGCAACCTTCTCCGGGTTTGCATTAAAATACCTTTGTTGTTTGAAGGGTATATTGTCAAGATTTGTCTTGAATATCAACGGCAGGCTTAAAAGTGGAAAGTGCACATCAAAATCAAGAGAGTTCTCGTTTATTGAGGGATCGACGATTTCCGCATTCAAATCGTTTTCCCTGAATAACTGTTCCATTCCCTTATGCGGTTCAAACAGCACTTTTTTTACTCCCGCAGATCTGAGTAAGGGTAAATATCTGGCAAATTGTATGGTATCCCCGTATCCCTGCTCGGGATATATATATATCGTTTTATTATCAAGGGAGCTTCCATCCCATTTAGGTCTTGAAGTCAGGGGCAAACGTGTTTTAAGAACCTGATGTCTCCATTCATACTCTTCCCAGCCTTTTTCAAAGTTCTTTGAAAGGAGATATACGTATGCTACATTCAAATGCGCTTCTGCAAAATCATTGTTTAATGATAACGCCTTCTCATAATTTTGAATGGCCTCCTGAAGCATCCCCTGGTCTGAAAATACAATGCCGAGATTATAATAAGCCGCTATGAAATCAGGTTTTAGCATTATTGCTTTTTTAAAGTTGTTTACCGCTTCATCCAACATTTCCAGGTCCGCAAAAGCATTACCGAGATTATTATAGGCTTCTGCAGAATCGGGGTTTAGTTCCAGAGCCTTATTGTAGTTGTCAATCGCTTCAGATATCAGGCCTTTATTTGCGAGTGCAAGGCCGAGATTATTATAGGCTTCTGCAGAATCGGGGTTTAGTTCCAGAGCCTTATTGTAGTTGTCAATCGCTTCAGATATCAGGCCTTTATTTGCAAGTGCAAGGCCGAGATTATTATAGGCTTCTGCATAAAAGGGATTTAAATCGAGGGCCTTTCTGAAGCTATCTAAGGCTTCATCTATACTGTTTTTGGCTGCAAAGGATACTCCGATATTATAGAAGTAGAGAAATTCACGGGGATTTATCTGAATAGCCCGGCTGATATAAGTGATGGCATTGTCATATAGTCCTTCTTCATATGCTCTGAGACCGAGAAGATGAAAAAGATGTCCGCTAACCCGCTGCATCATCTCTTCCCAGTCTTTTTTACCAGGCTCCCTGTGTCTGAATAAAGTCACATCTTCATACCACGGACTGTAATCCATATCCGGAGGCCATCTCCATTCTGTATAAGAAGGAAGCAGTATCCACGTCTTTTTCCCTAAGGCGCCTGATAAATGCGCAACGCCGGTATCAATAGTAATAACAATATCCAGATTTTCTATTGCGGCCGCCGTGTCCGAGAAATCATTAAAGGTCTCTCCAAGATTGACTATTTCTATGTCTTCGGGAAGGTTGTCAAGCTGCGTTATTCCTTCCCCTTTTTGCAGGGAATAAACCTTAACATGCGGCAGTCTGCATATGGGGTAAAAATTCTTCAGGGGCATGGAACGGTTTCTGTCAGGTTTAAATCCCGGGCTCCCCTGCCAGAAGATGCCTATTTTGAGTTTATCATTACAAAATCCCCCTACATCCCCCTTTTCCAAAGGGGGACATAATTCCCCTCTATCAAGAGGGGATAGGGGTGTGTTATTAAAATACTTCTCCTTATACTTCCTGACTTTCTCTTCATTAGCCTTTAGATACCTCTTTTGCCTGAACGGTATGTTTTCAAAATCTGTTTTAAATATCCCCGGGAGGCTTAACAAATGAATGTTTGTGTCAAACACAAGGTCCTCAACAGGTGTTGATGCATCCAGTATCTCTGCTCCCAAATTACTTTCTCTAAATAATTGTTCCAAGCCGTTGTAAGGGATAAATAAGATTTTTGCTGCGCTGTATTCATCCCGGAGTTTTGATAAATATCTGACGAATTGTATGTTGTCTCCGCATCCCTGTTCAGAATAGACGAGAATAGCTTTGTCTTTAAGAACAGTTCCATCCCATTTTGGTTTTACAAGAGGAGGGGCCTGACCCGGGATGGTTTTAAGCCTCCACTCGTATTCTTCCCATCCTTTGTCAAAATCCTTAATCAGCAGATATGTCATTCCAAGATTCTTATGTATCTCGGGGTCATCAGGCTTGAGCATCAGCGCCATGTTATAATTTTCTATTGCCTTATGTATCAGGCCGTTGTCTTTAAAGGCATTTGCAAGGTTGTTATATGCTCCTGCAAAATCCGGCTTTAACTGCAGCGCCTTTAAACAATTTGTTATGGCTTCATCTAAATTGCCGCTTTCTGCAAGAGCATATCCGAGATTGTTATATGCCTCTGCGAAATCAGGTCTTAACTCAAGAGCACGGTTATAATTCTCAACAGCTTCATGGAGAAAACCCTTTTCCGAAAGCGCAAGCCCGAGATTGTTGTATGCTTCAGCAAAATCCGTTTTCAAACTTAAAGCTTTTCTGAAGTTATCCACTGCTTCATCAATCAGCCTTTTGCTCCAGAGCGCAGTACCGAGATTATTGTATATTTCCGCATAATCCGGTTTATATATTAACGCCTTTTTATAATTTTCGATGCCCTCATCAGTCAACCCTTTTTTTATATATAAAAGCCCGATATTGAAATATGCATCGGCATAATCAGGCTTGAATACTAAAGCCTTACTGAAATTTTCTATCGCCTCATCCTCTTTCTCTCGGCCTGCATAGATCCTCCCCAGATTAAAATACGCTTCAGTATAGTCAGGTTTGAGCGTCAACGCCTTTTTAAAATTCTCTAGCGCTTCATCCTCTTGTCCCCTTTCAGCAAGGGCTATTGCAAGATTGTTATACGCCCCTGCAAAACCGGGAAACAGTTCTATGGCCTTACTGAAATTTTCTATCGCTTCATCCAAACGTTTTACGAACTTATATGCCAGACCGAGATTATTATAATAAGAATATACATATGGATTTGTGCGTACCGCTTTTGTGATGTAATCGATGCTTTCATCAAATCTTCCGCCTTGACCCGCTATAAGTCCGACAAGATGCAGAATCTCGGAATTATCCGGTTCTTTCTGCAGGATGGATTTACATATCTTTTCAGACCGGTAAATATCCCCTGATTGAAAATACTGCAGGGCCGTTTTAATGGTATTTTTGTCCATTATGTATTCTCAGATGTCTTTTAATACTGTTCGCTCGCAAATGAAGGAATATATGTTATTATACAAAAATAATCGAATCTCTATCATAGCAGATTGTTTTTATAATGATAAATCTCGGGGTTTTTTAAATCAAACATTGCGAGGAGGCTTGTTTTTTTAAATATGAGTAGCGATCGGCCTGTCAGGAGCTTTGTTATCCCGGTCCTGGACTTCTCTCCGCACAGTCCATACAATATAAGAACTTTACTTGAGGACCTTACAGATATTCCCGGTGAGGTAATTTGTATTTTCAACAGCCCTGAAGTTTATAATGAATTGCATTCCCACAACCGAATAAACAAGTACTGTTTCAACAACTTAAATGCCGGCGTAAGCAGGTCGTGGAATATCGGTATCAACCTGTCTGAAGGCAAGACGGTTTTCATACTTAATGCAGACTTGAAAATAAAATTGCCTGTTATTGAAATGCTTGAATACTATCTTTTCAGTCTTCACAATGCAGTGCTTGTAGGTCCGCAGGGCACACACATCGATTATCAAAAGCTCCAGATGATTAAGTATTTTGAAAAAGGCACATTTAATGCCCCTGTACAGACACATGACGTTTCAGGTTTTTTCTTTGCTGTTCACGCCGAGAGGTTTCTTTCACACAAACTTATGTTTGATATCCGGTTCAGCCCGTGTTTTTTCGAGGAATGGGATATGGGCCTGCAGGTAATGCAGGCAGGTCTGGCCTGTTATGCGGTCCCTGCGACCGACTTTGAACATCACTGGGGGGTATCACAGGCCGCTAGCGGGAACTCTCACATCAATTATTTTGGAAGACAGTTGCATCGTGACGATATACTTGCAGAGAACAGGAAGAAATTTATCGAAAAATGGGGCCGGTTGATATACGGGAAGTGAAATGAATATTTTGTTTGTTACCCATCCTTACCCAAATTATGTGCCGGACCTGCTACTGCATGGATTCAGGAAACTGCTTGGACCTGATGTCGTGGATTTCCCCAGGAAAGAATGTCTTTACGAGGGCGTTTTGGGACTGGGGATCTGCCCTGAGTACCAGCTTTGCCCCGATTGGTTCCCGCATGATAATGGAGAGATTGACAGAAATGATATTAATGCTAAAATCAGCAAAGGCTTTTTTAAATATATAATATGTGACATAAGGGCTTTTTCTTTTTTGCAAAGTATCGCCCCGGGATGTCCTCAAGGATTAGTTCTTTTGGATGGTGAAGACCTTCCTGTGCACATACAACCGGGCTCCTTTGTTATCTGCCGCCGTGAAACAGACGGAGCGGATTTCAGCATTCCTGTGCCGATGTCGCTTCCTGAAGAAATAATGCAATGGATTGCATTATATGACACATCTCCGAAGTCCTATTCAATTGGTTTCCTTGGAAGCACAGGCAATTTTTATGATGAAAGAAAAGTCATAGTTGAGCAGATCGCCAGATTTTATCCTGACAGCCTTTTGCAGACGTCAGCGGTTCCTTCTACAGACAATCCGAATCCCTCACTAAGGTTTGGAAGAAACGACTATTATATGAATCTCCAGAAATGCAGAATTGTTTTGTCGCTGCGGGGAGCGGGATATGATACATTCAGGTTCTGGGAGAACGCCGCCTGCAACGCTGTACATATCTCGCAGAAAATGCCTCTGTTCATTCCCAATGATTTTGAGAATGGACGCCACATCCTGCGGTTTTCATATATTGACGAACTGAGAAGGCTGATTGACGACGTACTTGACGGCAGACTTGATACCGGTTATGTCGTTCATGAGGCCCGCAGCCATTTAAGCAGTTTACATTTAACTACAAAGCGCGCTGTTTACCTTATTGACAGATTAAACAGGATATTCGGATGATAAGATCAAAACCTGAATAAGTTCTGAATATGATGAACGAAAGCGAAGTATACAATAGAGCCTCTGAATTAACAAAAAGCGGGCAGATCAATGAGGCCCTGAGACTGTATGGAAGCCTCCTGTCAAGCCAGACCCTCTCAAATTTCATAAGGTCCAGGGTATTTAATGATCTGGGTAAGATTGCTTATTCCGCAGGAGAAGTTCAGAAAGCCAGGCTCTTTCTTGACAAAGCCATATTTTCAGACGCCCTGAATGAAGACAGTTATCGAAACCTTACGTCTGTGAATGCTAAAGATGTTTCCAATAAGAAAATATTTAAATTTTCTGTTGCTATTACCACTTACAACCGGCATTTGGAATTGAAAAGATGTGTTGACAGCATCCGCAGGAACAGTTTTTATCCTGCAGAGATAATCATTGTATGCGACCCGTGTAATGACGGGACCATAGAGTATCTTGAACAGGAACAGGGAAAAGGAGACGTAGTAGTAATAATAAATGAATACCGTGCAGGCGCGGTCAAAAGCTGGAATAAAGGGTTGAGCGCTGCTGCGGGAAATTATATATGTCTCTTAAATGATGACATGGAAGTAATGCCGGGCTGGGATTTGGCATTGGTTGCAGCTATTGATGAGGACCCTGAGGCCGGATGCGGCGTTCCGCTGGTAATTTATCCGGACGGAACGGTACAGTCACCCGGTCAATATAATCCTTACAGAAGCTTTACTTTCCCGTGGATCGGCAGGGCGTCATATATTGACACAGCAAAGGTTACAGGCCAGCATCTGATAAACTTCCCCGAATTCTATTTTCCGAGGGAATGTGATTACGGCTATGCCCCCGTGATGAAAAAAGAATGCTTTGAAAAAGTCGGTCTTCTTGATGAACAGTTCGAACATTATTTTATTGACCCTGACTTAGGTTACAGGGTTCAACAGGCCGGTTATAAGAATATTTATTGTCCTACAAGTGTTATTATGCACTACGATCTGAGCAAAAAAGACCCTGAATTGGTCAGGAAACGTTTTGAACCGGATCTGAATAAATTCCTGGCCAAATGGGACCTGTATGACTTCTGTTATGTTTATTTTTAAGTTGTACCCAAGTTCTTAATTACAATATGAGAAATCAAAACGATAAGCTTCATGGTTTTCTTCCATTTATGGATAAACCTGAAATTTCCGCAATTCTTTTATCTCTGAAATTACTTCAAAAACCTGTTCAGGCATTAGAGTGGGGGAGTGGAAACTCAACTGTGTACTTAAATTCTTATCTCCCTGAAGGCAGCTCATGGCACTCAGTTGAACATAATTTTGAGTGGTCGCTAAAAGTCAAAGAAATTATACAGGAAGTCGGAATTAATAATATTTTCTTAAATCAGGTTGATCCTAATAGTGAGTACAAGGAGGGGACTGACGATGACGGAAATTACGATACATTTAAAGATTACATCCTTTACCCTACAACATTAAATAAAAAATTTGATTTAATTCTTGTTGACGGACGCTCCGGCCTGGAATGCATGCAAATCGGCTGGATGCTTCTCACAAATACAGGCCTGATGATATTGCATGATGCAGAACGTGATGCTTACTCCCCGGGTATTCCGCAAAACTGCTTTTATATCTGCTTGACCAATCACGAAGCAGGGAAATCTTTACTGTTTATGAGCAAGTCTGACGATTTAATAAACAAAATGACCTGTACGTTTAAGAGAGAACTGCCGCACAATGTTGAAATTAAATCTTATCCTGATATTGAAGTGTTCATGCCGGATAAAAAACAAACAATAAATCCCTCATGCCTTTTCCTCAATACCTATTATCCTGCTTTCTTAGAACAGCATTACAGAGACAATCCGGGACTGTCTTCTTTGCCATACCGGATACAAAAAGATTTATTGCAAGCAGAATTTTTCGGCGACAGCGACTTTTATTCAGAAGGACTGAAAAAAGCCGGATGGAATGCGGAGGACTTGATAATTAATTGTTCTCCGCTTCAGCAGGCCTGGGCCAAAGAAAATGGATGTTCAGGCAGTGACCTGGACATAGCAGTCGAACAGATCCGCAGAATGAAACCTCAGGTTGTTTATCTCCAGGATATAAGCGTAGGCACAAGAGATTTTTTATCAGCCATCAGGCCGTATACCAATTTAATTGCAGGGCAAATTGCTTCGCCTGTGCCTGCTCAGGCTGACCTTCATGGCTTTGATATCATTTTTTCATCTTTCCCGCATTTTACAGAAAGATTCCGCCGGATAGGGCTTACCGCATATTATCAACCACTCGCCTTTGATCCGCGGGTCCTTGAAAAATTACCGCGCTCAGCGAGAGAGTATCAGGTGACATTTGCAGGCGGCATATCCATGGCTCACAGCGAGAGGAAAGACTTTCTGGAGATGATCTCCGGGCAGGTTCCCATCGATTTCTGGGGATATGGAGTTGATTTGATGCCTGATCATTGTTCTCTTAAGAATCGCTATCATGGAGAGGCCTGGGGCTTGCAGATGTTTTCCGTGCTTCACAGGTCTTTTATCACCATTAACAATCATATTAATGTCGCAGAAAACAATGCAAACAACATGCGTCTTTTTGAAGCCACGGGCTGCGGCGCCTTATTAATAACCGATTACAGGGATAACCTGAATGAATTATTCGAGATCGGGAAGGAGATTGTGGCTTATCGTTCCCCGGATGAATGTGCTGCGCTGATAAAATATTACATGGCGCATCCTGATGAGGCTGAAAAAATTGCGCATGCCGGTCAGGCGCGTACTCTCCGGGATCATACATATACAAAACGAATGGAGCAAACTGCCGAAATTTTAGAGCGTCATTTAAGGTACAGGCAGGAAAAAGATCTCTATCCGGTCCCGGATATGTCAAGAATCTCTTATGGACATGAGCATATTGAAAAAAATGATGTCACTGATGAATTAACTTCAGCATGGAAAAGTGAAGAGATTCCCATAAAGCAAAGGGCATTGGTACAGCAAGAGCTTGAAAATATGTACAGGGGCCATACTCCTACAGTTTACAAGGTATTATCAGACTGCCTGCGGCCTTATGTATATCCGGGCTGTTCTATTCTGGAGGTCGGATGTGCAAGCGGATATTATTATGAGGTGCTTGAATACCTGCTGAACATGAAAACAGATTATACCGGGGTTGATTATTCCGAACCTCTGATTTCCATGGCTAAGGATTATTATCCCCATGCGAAGTTTTTTGTCTCTGACGGAGCCGGCCTGTCTTTTGCCGACAAACAGTTTTTCATAGTAATTTCATCATGCATATTATTGCATACGCCGAATTATCAAGATCATATTAAGGAAACAGCAAGGGTCGCACAGAGATTCGCTGTTGCGCACCGAACCCCCGTATGCCGTAGAAGACCGACACAGTACTTCAAAAAATGTGCCTATGGGGTGGAAACGGTAGAACTGGTTTTCAACGAAGAGGAACTGGTCAGAGAGTTTTCCGCCAGGGGGTTCCAATTGGCTGATACACTTGAATATTACACAAACCAGAATGAAGACAGGTACGAAACAACGTACCTTTTCAGACGTGTTCCGGATTCAGGGTAATTAAACAGGGTTCGGCACAGTTATTTATCTCATGAAAAGATATTATTGTACATATTTTGATCGCAACTACCTGACAAGGGCCTTAGCGCTTATCGCTTCTTTATATAAGCACGATAAAAACGATTTTCAATTGTTTGCCGTTTGCATGGACGAACTTACACGCCTTATTCTGAACAGACTCAATCTGCCTAATGTAACTGCTATACCAATGCATGAAATCGAGCAGCGTGATTTTCCCCTTCTTGCTGCAAAGAAAGATCGCTCATTAGTCGAATATTACTGGACTGCCACGCCGTCAATTATTCTTCGCCTTCTCGAAAAAAATCCGCATATTAATGTCTTAACATATATTGACGCCGACCTCTTTTTCTTTTCATCACCAAATCCTATTTATGAAGAGTTTGGAAACAGCTCCATATTAATACACGAGCATAGGTTCCCGCCGCGGCTTATCCATTTTGAACAATTTGGAAGATACAATGTAGGGCTGCTCTGTTTTCGCAATGATAAAAAAGGTCTTAAGGCTTTGCATTGGTGGCGTGAGCGGTGTATTGAGTGGTGTTTCAACCGCCCGGAGAACGGCAAATTTGCAGATCAGTTGTATCTGAATGACTGGACCTCAAGGTTTGAAGGTGTGTCTGTTCTTGAAAATATCGGGGCTGGCGCCGCACCATGGAACCATGAGCAGTATACATTCACCGGAAATGACTCAGGCGCGATTTCAGTAAATGAGTCCCCTTTGATTTTTTATCACTTTCATGCACTTGTTTTGCCCGTACCTGAAATTATTGTGCCGACAAAACATTTAATCTATAATTTTACAGAGGATATCCTGCGTCTCTGCGTTGTGCCGTATGCAAGGGCCCTGTCAGAAGCGTTAACTACTGTTCAAACTATCTTCTCCGATTTCAGTTTTGGATCCAATCAAAACGAAGAATTATCACTAAATCATACATTTCTTATAAAAAAACATTATGTTATTAATAATGAGACCCTTTCAAAGGCGCTTGTTTGTCTCGAAGGAGACTGGAATTATTACGCCCCTGCTGAAACAGCCGCACTTGACGATGCAGTCAACGAGATATCCAGCTTAAGCAGCGCGGGCCATATGGAGGAAGCTCATCTCGCCGCTACAGGGGCGCTGGAGCGTTTTCCCGACTCTCCTGATCTGATCAACCTCTTATCCAGATTGAAATTTCAGATGGGTAAATTTGAAGAAGCAAAATCTATTTTAACAGGACTTATTAACCGTTTTCCGAAATACAGTCCAGCCCTTACCAATCTCGGCTTTATCTTTTGGCAGGAAGGCAATATTGAGAATGCTCTGCAATACTTTTCAGAGGCCCTTAACGTAAATCCGTCCGACCGTGAAGCAATTTTGAATTGCGGTGAACTTCTCATGACATTAAAACGCTTCGGGGAAGCAGAGAACCTCCTGATGAGTTATTTACAGTTCAGCCGTGATGAGGAAATCTCCTTCCTGTTAGAAGAAGTAAAAAAAGCAGAGGAGGAGGCAAGAAAAATATCTTATCATAAACCAATTCTCGGTGAAGAAGAAGGAAATGAGTTAATAAAAACCAGTATAGCTGGATCTTCGCCTATGATGATATCAAGACTTGGCGCTGTAGAATTAAGCTGTATCAGTTTTTATATAGTGGAAAGACAAGACAGAACAAACAAAAAAGCATATCCTGAAAATATTCGTTTCCCGATGTCTAACAATGCGGGGGTTTTCCCTGTCAGTGATAAATTATTGGATGATTTCTCGGAATTATATTTAAGATGTATTGAAGATATTGATATTTTAGGAGTGTGGTTTAATGACTATGAAGACATTATCTGTAATTCTTATTGTAAGAATGCACATCTTGTGCCATTGAGGTCACTTGAACCATATTACCATAAAAAGCCCTGGAGCATTCATTTAAAAGGATACAACATCCTGGTAATCCACCCTTTCGCAGAAACAATATATTCTCAATACAATACATTCAGGAAAAAATTATTCGAAAACCCTGACATCCTGCCATTATTTAATTTAAAATCTGTTAAAGCAATCCAATCTATAGCCGGTTCAAAAACAGTTTTTTCTGACTGGTTTGAAGCCCTTAGTTATATGTGCAAAGAAATTGATAAAGTTGATTTTGACATCGCCATTATCGGCGCAGGCGCCTACGGTTTACCACTTGCCTCATATATAAAAAGCTCCGGCAAAAAAGCTGTTCATATGGGAGGAGCTACCCAGATTTTATTTGGTATAAAAGGGAAAAGATGGGATGAACATGAGGTAATTTCAAAATTATATAACCCCTTTTGGGCGCGACCCTCAGATAGTGAAACTCCTGAAGGAAGCATAAATGTTGAAAACGGTTGTTATTGGTAAATGACAGGCAGCGACGATCTATTGAGAGCAGCGCTTGAACATCATCAGGCCGGCAATACGGCTGAAGCTGAACAGATGTACCACGCAATATTGAAAGATCATCCCGACCAGGCTGAGGCTCTTTGCTTTTTGGGAATACTGAATGTCCAGAAGGGAAATTTTGAACCTGCAAAAGTATTTCTTCAGCAGGCCGTCAACTTAATACCCGATTACGCCCTGGCTCATTATAATCTCGGTTTTTTATTTCAGCAGCAGGACAAATTTGATGAAGCACTGGCAAGCTATGAGCAGACAATTTTGATTCAGCCTGACTTTGCCAAGACCTACAACAACAAAGGCATCATATTTCAGAAACTCGGTAGATTAAACGAAGCCATGGAAAGCTTTAAACACGCTGTCAAACTTCAGCATGATTACTTTGAAGCGCACTATAATCTCGGAAACGTGTTTCAGGAGCAAGGTATTTTTGATGAAGCGCTGTCATGCTACGAAGAAGCGCTTGCGCTCAACCCGGATCATATTGAAGCATATTTCCAGAAGGGATTTGTGCTTCAGGAACTCGGCAGATATGAAGAAGCGTATAACTGTTTTAAGAAAGTACTTGTTATTAAACATGACGATATCGACACACTCAACAATTTAGGTTTTGTACTTATGGAGCTTGGCAGGTACGAAGAGTCGGGTGAGAACCTGAAAAAAGCGATTTCGATCAAACCTGATTTTGCAGGGGCTTATAATAATCTGGGCCTGACGCTTCAGGCGCAAGGAAGGCTTAGCGAGGCTGCGGCAAGCTACGAAAAAGCGATCTCTCTGAAACCAGGCTATGCGGATGCTTATAGTAATTTGGGGACAGCTTTGAAGGCGCAGGGTATGTTCGAACAGGCTTTAATACAGTATGAGAAAGCAGTTTCACTTGTTCCTGACTTTGCTGACGCCCATTTCAACAAGTCTGTCATATTATTGTTAAAAGGCCGTTTTAATGAAGGCTGGGCAGAATATGAATGGCGACTAAGAATGAAAGGACGCAGACCCCGCTCCTTTGCACAACCAAGATGGGATGGCGCTTCCTTAAAGGGGAAAACCATCCTTGTTTATGACGAGCAGGGCTATGGCGATACCTTTCAGTTTCTAAGATATTTGCCGTTAATTAAGGCAAAAGGTGGTTATATAATTTTTGAATGTCATAAGAAACATTATCGTAAATTACTGCAAAGGATTAAATGGATAGATAAAATTATAGAATGGTCAAGAGAGCCGTCTGTACAGTTTGATGTTCATGTACCGCTTGCAAGCTTGCCAAAGATATTTAACACAACACTCTCAACGATACCGGCGGATGTTCCTTATATAACAGCAGAGCCGGCATTAGTGGAGAAATGGAAAGCAAAGATGAGTTCAGATAGTCACTTTAAGATAGGCATTGTCTGGGCAGGAAGCACTGGACACAAAGAAGATCGTGCCCGTTCCTGTTCACTCGCTGATCTTTTAGCTTTGACAAAAGTAAAAGGAATATCTCTTTACAGCCTGCAAAAGGGAAACCGGGCGGAACAAGCGCTTGAGCCTCCTGTGGGCATGAATATCATCAATCTTGATATGGAGTTAAACGATTTTGCGGATACCGCAGCAGTAATCGAAAATCTCGATCTTGTTGTTTCAGTGGATACCGCAGTTGCACATTTGGCAGGTGCGCTTGCAAGACCTGTTTGGACGCTTTTGCCTTTTGTGCCTGATTGGCGCTGGCTGTTGGAAAGGGAGGACAGTCCGTGGTATCCGACCATGCGATTATTCAGACAGCCTAAACCATACAATTGGAAGGCTGTGATGGAGCGGGTAGCCGGGGAACTGAGCAGAGCTGTGTAACAATGATAGATATTAACAGTCTTTTACAGGAGGCCATGAAACATTGCCAGTCCGGCAATCTATATGAGGCAGAGAAGCTGTATCTGACAATACTGAAAGAGATACCGGATCATGCTGAGGCATATAATAATCTTGGCGGTGTGTTTTATGGATCGGGCCGAGTTGATGAAGCAATTGTGAGCTATCAACGTGCAATCTCAATTAAACCTGATTTTGCCGGAGCATACTACAACCTGGGCATACTGTATGAGGAGCAAGACCGGTTTGATACGGCAATATCAAATTATATGCATGCTGTAAGGTTCAATCCGGAGCATGCGATGGCTTATAACAACCTGGGCAATGTGTTTAAAAAACAGGGCAGGATAAAGGAAGCAATAGAAAGTTATACCAGCGCAATTTTAATTGAGCCTGATAATGCAGATATACATCTGAACAGATCAATTGCGTTGTTACTGTCAGGCAGCTATAAAGAAGGCTGGGAGGAGTATGAGTGGAGAAAGAAGATCATTGAATATCCTGAATATGTTTTTACAAAACCTCAGTGGAATGGTGGACCTCTTGATAACAGGACAGTTCTTGTCTATGAGGAGCAGGGCTTTGGCGATATATTCCAGTTTGCAAGATATCTGCCTTTACTTAAGGCGCAAAGCGTTCATGTGATTTTAGCGTGTCACAAGGAACTTTTCCCGGTATTGAAGGGATGTAAGGGTATAGATGAAATTATAGAACTGGCAGCAATTAATACAGCATCAATAAAATATGATTTTCATGTTTCACTGATGAGCCTGCCGCTGCTCTTTAATACAAGGCTCACTACCATACCTGCTGATGTGCCCTATATCACTGCAGAACCGGATTTAACCGAAAAGTGGCGCATAAGACTCGGCAGGGACCAGAATTTCAAGATTGGCATTGTTTGGGCCGGCGGCCTTTTAAACAGTAAAGATAAAGAGCGTTCGCGTTCATGTCCCTTTGAAGAGTTTATTCCTTTAATGAATATATCCGGTTTAACATTCTACAGCCTGCAAAAAGGGATCTGGGCCGATCAGGCTGACAAACCACCCCGGGACATAACACTTGTTAATCTTGACAGGGAATTGAATGATTTTGCGGATACAGCAGCAGTTATAGAGAAACTGGATCTAATTATCTCTATAGATACATCTGTAGCGCATTTAGCAGGAGCCATGGCCAGGCCGGTTTGGACCCTTTTAAGTTTTTCACCTGATTGGCGCTGGCTGCTGGAAAAAGAGGATAGTCCCTGGTATCCGACCATGCGCCTATTCCGTCAACCTGAGCCAGGCAACTGGAAGGCGGTTATAAAAAGTGTAACCGAGGAATTGCGCAGGCTGCCTGGTAAAACCCCTTGATACACTTACCTGTTTTATATCTCTATCTTTACCTGTTCCACCACCCTTTCCATCATCTCATCCCAGTCTTTCTTCCCTGGTTCCTTGTGCCTGAACAACCTTATATCCTCATACCAGGGGCTGTAGTCCATATCCAGATGCCATCTCCACTCTTCATGTGACGGCAAGAGGATCCAGGTCTTCTTGCCGAGAGCTCCTGATAAATGTCCAATTGCCGTGTCTACCGTTATCACTAAATCAAGATTCTCTATTGCCGCCGCTGTATCTGAAAAGTCTTTAAAGGTCTCTCCGAGATTTACTATCTCTATGCCTTCAGGTAAATTGTTAAGCTGTTCGATGCCGTAACCTTTCTGCAATGAGTAAACTTTAACATCCGGCAGCCTGCACAAGGGAGAAAAATGCTTCAGGGGCATGGACCTGTTCCTGTCAGGTTTCAGACCGGGACGTCCCTGCCAGAAGATACCGATCTTCATTAGTGACGAGTGACGAGTGACGAGTGACGGGTCATTTGAGACCGGTGAACAGTGAACAGTGAACAGTGAAGAGTCAAAATATTTCTCTTTATACCATTTCACCTTATCAGGATTTGCCTTTAAATACCTCTTTTGCCTGAACGGCATGTTCTCAAGGTTGGTTTTAAATATGCGTGGCAGGCTTAAGAGATGTATGTTAGTGTCATATTCAAGACCCTCAACCGGTGTCTCTGCATCAAGGATCTCTGCTTTTAAGTCACTATCCTTAAGCAGTTGCTCAAGTCCTTTTTGAGGGATAAACAAAACTTTTTTTGCCTTATAATTCTCAAAGAGCACAGGTAAATATCTTACAAATTGCAAAGTATCTCCGTATCCCTGCTCTGCATAGACTATTATTGTCCTGTTTTCTAATAACCCGCCGTCCCATTTGGGTTTTGTGAGGGGCGCAGCCAGAATGGTCTTCAGCCTCCATTCATACTCCTCCCAGCCATTAACGAAATCCTTTACGAGCAAATACGCCATCGCTAAATTCTTGTGTATATTGGCGTCATCGGGTTTTAGGGCCAGAGCTTTTCTGTAGTTATTTACCGCCTCATCTATAAAACCTCTGGTATTGAGCGCAAGCACACATCCAATGTTATTGTATACATCAGCATAATCAGGTTTTAAAGCCAACGCCTTGTTATAGCACTCTATAGCTTTCTCTGTCATGCCTTTGTACGTAAAGACACTGCCCAAATTATAATATGCCTCAGGAAACTCCGGCTTTAAGGCCAGGGCTTTCATATGTTTTTCTATTGCTTCATCAAATTTATTTTTTTCAGCAAGTATAATTCCCATATTATTGTATGCGTCAAAATGATCCGGCTCAATTTCAAGCAACTTTTCGTAGCACAACATGGCCTCATCTAACCGGTCTTCCTGCTGAAGAACAAACCCGATATTATAGCAGGCCCCTGCATAATCCGGTTTTAATTTTACAGCCAGACTGAAATTTTTCAGCGCTTCATCTACATTGCCTTTATGCTGGAATATCGTACCGAGATTATTGTAAGTCTCGGCATCGGCAGGGTTCAGCATTATGGCCCTCTTATAATACGCCTCTGCATCATCAAGCCTGCCTGCCTGTTGAAGCACAAATCCCAGATTGTAACAGGCCTCGGCATAGTCCGGTCTGAGTTTGACGGTCTGCTCAAAGCTCTTCAGAGCCTCATCAAGTTTACCGGTCTGCTGAAAAATCGCTCCAAGATTGTTGTATGCTTCGGCATTGTCCGGCCTTAACATTATAGCCTTCTTATAATGCGCCACTGCTTCATTAAGCCTGCCTGCCTGTTGAAGTGCAAATCCGGTCTGAAAATAGGCTTCTGCGTCACCTGGCAATAATCGGCCCGGATTTTTCAAGCTCTTGTCTGAATATAGATTTTTCTTTGGTTTAATTTTTATCTTCTTTGCCATGGTCTCAAAACTATAAGAAAGGTAAAGGTATAGGTAAAGAAAAGAAGTTCTTACCCTCTCTACCTTGCCTTTTTCTCTACCTGTTTTTAATCTCTGCCTCTACCTGTCTTACCACTCTTTCCATCATCTCATCCCAGTCTTTCTTGCCCGGTTCCTTATGTCTGAACAACCTTACATCCTCATACCAGGGGCTGTAATCCATATCAAGATGCCAGCGCCATTCAGCATGTGATGGTAATAGTATCCATGTCTTTTTTCCTAATGCGCCTGAAAGATGGGCGACTGCAGTGTCAATTGTGATTACTATATCAAAATTCTCTATAGCCGCTGCCGTGTCTGAAAAGTTGTTGAAGGTTTCGCCAAGATTCACTATCTGTATATCTTCAGGTGGGTCGTTTAGCTGTTCTATACCATATCCCTTTTGTAATGAATATACCTTTACGTTCGGTAATCTACAGATAGGATAAAAATGATGTAACGGCATGGACCTGTTTCGATCAGGTTTTAAAGTAGGATTTCCTTGCCAGAAGATGCCGATCTTTATTAGTGACGAGTGACGAGTGACGAGTGACAAGTCCGCTGCTCTGTCATGGTTCGACATGCTCACCACGACATCATTGTCGCCCTGAGCTTGTCGAAGGGTGTCTGTGAAATACCTCTCCCTATACCACTCAACCCTCTCAGGATTTGCCTTAAGATACCTTTTCTGCCTAAAAGGAATGTTCTCAAGGTTTGTTTTGAATATTCCGGGCAGACTCACAAGGTGAATATTGGTGTCGATATCAAGAATTTCATCAGGAATCGAAAGATCGATTATCTCTGCTTTAAGTTCGCTTCCTCTGAGTAACTGTTCTAACCCTTGTTTGTTGAGTTTGAATAGAACCTTTCCGGCTCCCGATTCATACAGTAACGGCAGGTATCTAACGAACTGTAATGTATCACCGTATCCCTGTTCGGCATGGACAAGGATAACCTTGTCTTCAAGGGAACCACCGTCCCATTTCGGTTTTATGAGGGGCGCAACGTGCATAGTTCCCAGTCTCCATTCATATTCTTCCCATCCTTTATCAAAATTCTTTGCAAGGAGATATGCCATTCCCAGATTATTATGCATATCAGCATTATGGGGTTTTAGTTTCAAAGCCCTATTGTAGTTTTCTATAGCCTCATCCACACGGCCCTTGTTTTTCAGTGTACCTGCAAGATTACTGTATGCTTCTGCATAATCGGACTTTAATGTTAAAGCCATTTTAAAGTTCTCTATAGCCTCATCAGGGAGACCCCGATCCGCTAAAGAATTCCCCAGGTTGTTATATGCTGCAGCATAATCAGGGGCTAACATTAAAGCCTTTTTATAATTTTCAACAGCCTCATCAAGCAGGCCTTTTTCTGCAAGCGCCAGACCCAGATTGTTGTATACCTCGGCATCATCCGGCTTTAGAATTAAAGCTTTTTTATAATTTTCAACAGCCTCATTGAGCAGGCCTTTTTCTGCAAGCGCCAGCCCCAGATTATTGTATGCTGCGACATTATCGGGCATTAATTTCAAAGTTTTATTATAATTTTCGATTGCTTCATCAAAAAGACCCTTGTCTGAAAGTACAAGCCCGAGGCTGTTATAGTAAAAATACATATGTGGATTTATCTGAATGGCCTTTTCAATATACCGGACGGCATTATCATGCTCCCCGATCTGCGCCGTAATGATGCCGAGAAGGTGCAATACTTCGGAATAATTTGGCTGCTTCTGCAATATCTGCCTGCAGATCATTTCAGCCTGTCTGAAATTGCCTGATTGGTAATGATGAAATGCTGCCTCAAAATCTTTGAGGCTTTTCTGCTTCTTTGTTACAATCTTGATCTTCTTTGCCACTTTAAGCTCCGCAGCACTTTTTGTATTTTCTACCGCTCCCGCAGTGGCAAGGATCATTTCTTCCTGTTTTGGTTTTTGTTTGAACCGGCTGCTTGAGCGTCTTAAGCATGGAAAGCGCTTCCTGATGGTCCGGATGAAATTCCAGTATCTTGCGGTATACTGTTTCCGCTTCTTTTAAACGCCCGGCATTATGATAATTTACTCCGAGCTCAAGCGCCTCTATTGATTTTAATGTATGTGGAGAAAGAGTATTAACAAAATCTGTCAGATATTCAGGTGTTATATAGCGCCACATATTAAAAAGACCGTGAAAACCGAAGGGTCTTCCAACAGGCTCTGATCGTTCATAAGAAAATCTATCTGCTATAAACTCCGGAGCAAATTTAATGCTGTATTTATCCTCAAGCAGCCCCCGATAGGTCCTGCAGATAAAAGAGTCTTCACCGTAGGTTAAGGAGTCGGAATCCATAGAGATCCCGTTATTATTTACTGTATCGTCTAATGACTGTAAAAGCCGTTTTGAACGCAGTGAAAACCCGCCGTTGCCGACGTTATAGCCGTCATTGTACCAATGCCATTTTGCGCCTGTATAATCGTATTTCTGGAATTCAGACGTCCAGGCCTCAGGGTTGATTATGAACCCGTCATACTGCACCATCAGGACAAAATCAGTATGTACGTGTTTATTCAATTCCTTCAGCACAAACCACGAATACTGCTGTTTGGTCGTTATCGTAGGGATTTTAACCACTTCAATCTCTTCAAGATCAAATTCCCTGTCGGTAAAGAACACAACCCTGTCAAAACCGCATTGGCGCATGCTGTACTCCAGCGCCCTTATCGAAAGTTGATGATTGTAGCAGTCGATACAGCAGAGGGTGGTTGAGGGGATATTGACCTTGCCGGACCCTTTCTCCTGTAACGCCAGGCCTCGCTGGAATACAGTCTGCCGGGTGGCATCCATAATATCTATATTGCGAAATGTTAATGTTGAAGCATCCTGTCTCCATGAAAATTCACAGGTAACCTTCTTAATATGCGCGATCCTGAACTTTCTTGACATCCTCATCCATAAATCCCAGTCTTCATGCGCGCCGAGGGTTTCGTCAAACTCCCCTACTTCGTCAATACAGGATTTTTCATGCATGAAACAAAGCACAGGAATATAATTCTCAAGTAATATTCGGTCACAATTAAAATCAGAAGTGTTCGCTATTTCCTTTTTTACAGTTATATATCTGCCGTCCCGTATTTCCTGATATGCTCTCAGGGCATCAGTATATGCAACCTTATGATCACTTGTCTCAAGGATTCTGACAAGCGTTTCGATATGGTCGGGATAATAAATATCATCGTCATCGAGATAGGCGATGTATTTCCCCTTTGCAGCCTTAAGGCCAGTGTTTCTTGAGGCTGCAAGACCTTCATTTTCAGTATGCCTGATATATCTGATGTTATTGCTCCGGTTCAAGCCCTGCACCAAACCTTCGACGTCGGCGCCTGCATCGTTTACAACGATGATCTCTATGTTCTTGTATATCTGGTCCAGGATGCTTCTTAATGTTTCCACAAGCATCTCAGGACGGTTGTATGTGGGGACTATTACAGAGACAAGGGGCTTTGACGGGCCTGTCTCCACGACATCGCACGGCTTCTCATCCCAGTCCATAATATGCGATTTGACGTTGTTCGGACTCATTATGTTTGCACAGTATCTGCACTCAGGTATGAGGCATGGCCCATCCTGCATTGAAGATATTCGCAATGCCCGGTATTGTTCATTATTCCATATAGCCTCAAGCGGCTCTTTAAGAACATTCCCAAAATTGTAGATGCCTGTTTCTACTTTTTCCTTGAAGTGGACTTCAGAGCCTCCGCAAGGATAAACCTCGCCGACAAAACCGATCATTATTTCATTAAAATGCCATGTGCAGGGCTTCGGCAGGGCATTCTTCCTGAAAAGAGGCTCATGGGTGAAGCCGATTCGATAATTATTGGCCAGTATTTCAGATTTTTCTATCATCAGGTCTGAAAGTTCCTGATGATAGAAAAGCGAGTCGTTGTTATTTAAGCTGTTCTCGGTCATTTCTATGTTCAAATTGCGAATATTTTCAGGATAAAAACGACAGTACATCAGGTTTATACTGTCAATTCCGATATCCCTGCCCAGTTCTACCAATTCCGGCACTTCTTCAATATTAAGCCTGTTTATTGCGCTTGAAAGTTGCACCCGCATGGATTGATGAGCTTTGTCCCTTATCCTGACCAGTTCCCTGACATTGGCGCAGACCTTGTCAAAACAATCAACCTGCATAATCCTTCTGTATGTTTTTCTTGTGGCTGCATTTATTGATATATTGATAGAGTTGACATTATTTTCAACCAGGAGTTTTGAGATTTTTTCAGTAAGCGCTATGCCGTTGGTGGTGATGGATATGCTGAGATGGGGATACGTCTTCCTCACGAATTGTATTATCGGGATTAGTTCAAGGTTCAGTAGGGGGTCTCCTGCGCCGGCAAAGACGACGCTTCCGAAATGTTGAAGACGCAGGTTTGAAGCCATAATTTTGAACTTCTCTAAAGTAATGGTTCTGCCGCTCTTGCTTCTGAAGTAATCACCGCCGCACATTATGCACTTGGCATTACACCTGTCATTCATCAAAAAATGCACCTGGGACGGCATGCTGTCTGTTTTCCCCGCTGATGAAGAGATAGTTGAAAGCGCATTGCTTATTTTGCTTCCGATGTCTTCATGCGTTCCGCCTGACGAGCTGGCGACAGATACTGCACCTGAATTAGAATCCGCAATGCCAAGCTTTGCTTTGGCAGCGGCAACATCCTTTTCTTCATATAAAAGGGGATGGTTTAAAATAATCCGCGCAACCAACTCATCGTGGGACTCAAGAGCTTCCGTATACATGCTGCTCTCTTTAACACGGTACATAAGCAAAGGTTCGGGGATTCTTTTCCCATAAAAACCCTTCTCGCCGCATGAAATCCAGAAATCCCAGTCTTCATACCCCTTTTTCATATTTGTGTTGTATCCGCCTGCAGCATCCCATGCCTCTCGACGGTACATGGAAGAATAATTGAGATGGTTTTCGAACCGAAGCCTTCCAAAATCATATTCACATTCATTTACTATCTTATTGACGCTGCCGAAGTGGGCCGCATCAGTGTATGCGATAGCAATTCCCTTATCAGACTCCAGCAATGCAACCATCTTCTCTATTCTCTCGGGCTTCATAAAATCGTCTGAATCGAGCGGCAGGATGTATTTGCCTTTTGAATGCCGTATGCCGAAATTTCGAGCGTCGGCAAGCCCGCCGTTTGGTTTTTCGAGTAAAATGATTTTATTATCGGGGTATTTCGCGATAAGCTCCCTTGTTACATCACTGGTATTATCAGGGCTACCGTCATTGACGATTATGCATTCCCAGTTTTGATAGGTTTGATTAACTACGCTCTCGACAGCTTCCGGAAGGTATTGCGCCTGATTGTAGCAAGGGATGATAACGGATACGAGAGAGGCCTGCATGTTAAAGGTATGTGAGCGGGTTCCATCCTGTAAAAAGGGAGCGATAACATTGTGTAAATGTAACATTCCCTCAGCGCTGACATCAGGGACACCCATTGCCATGCCTTGTCCGCTAAGATCTCTCCTCATCATAACAATGGAAGGAATGCGGATTGTTGCTATGCCCTCTTTCTTGTAAAATTGCATTTCTTCATCATAACTTGAAAGCGTGATCACTGCTGCCGCCTTTTTCAGGATGGAAGGAAATCTTTTAACGAATTCCGGATTAAACAGTAACTGCTTGTCGCTGTCAGAGATGAAGGCAGGCAGAATCAGAACGTTGCTTACCAAAGGCATAGGCATATCCTCGATAGCCCAGATAGTCAGGTCATCAGGATAGCTGAGAAGAATACATGCCTTATACTTTCCCGAAAGAATGCGATCTCTTAATTGGGAAAAACATACTGGGGTCATATGCGGCCATGAGTGCCCTTGATTGAGAACAATAATATTCATTCCTCTATGAGGGTAAGAAGACCGTCCGGGGGCATCGAATGTTGCAACATCTACATTATATCCCTCTCTTATGAACCTTAAGCCGATATTTTCTGCGACGACGCCCAATAAATCTGTAGACGGCCAGAAATGATTGCATATTATCAAGACGTTTAAAGTTATTGCATCCGTACTTTTATTATCAAGGGTGAGTTCAGCAATTCGGCATCTGCGTTCTCCATATAATGCAGGATGATTCAGAATAATTCGAGAGATCAGCTTTTGACGTTTCTTTGTCGCGTCCTTAAGCATGGACTGCTCTTTCTTTCGATAAAGGAACAGAGGATCGGGGATGCGATAGCCCTGCCATCCTTTTTCAACACAGCCTATCCAGAAATCCCAGTCCTCATAACCTTCCCGCATGTCCTGATTGTAACCACCGACCTCTTCCCACACCTTCTTCCTGACAAGGGAGCATACGGAAACTATGTTATCTCCATATACTAAAGTGTCTGATTCAAAATCAGGATACAGGAAGATGTTATGCTCAAGCCCGAAATGCTGGATATTGGAATAGACAAACCCGATCTCAGGATGTTCTTCCATATATCTGACGGTCTTATCCATGAACGAGGGGGCTATCCTGTCATCTGCATCCAGAGGAAGCCAGTATATGCCTTTAGAGCTCCGTATGCCGGAATTTCTTGCAGCAGCAAGGCCCCCATTGGGTTTTTCAAGCAAACGCATCTGCCTGCCGGAATACCTGGCGATCAGTTCTTTTGCAACATCAGAGGTGTTGTCGGGGCTGCCGTCGTTGACGATAATGCATTCCCAGTTTGTATATGTCTGGGCAACAACGCTTTCAACAGCTTCGGATAAGTATTGCGCCTGATTGTAGCAGGGGATTATGACCGAGACGAGAGGCCGGCTTATTGCAATCTTTTCAGCAGGCTGAAGAAGTTTCAGTCCAACTTCCTGATGACATGCATTCGGCGAAAAATTATTATATGAAGAAACATCAATCCGATTGCCGTCGCTGAATATTTTTACAAGATTTTCGGGGCTGTATGCCGGGTTACTGCTTGTGCGATTCGCAGCAGCAATGTTCTGAACCTTATTGAGCGGCACGCAGAATGTAATGGAACGGTCAAAGCAAAGCAGCAAAGGATTGGCTATTTTAAAGGAATGTGCATTCTCTGCCATATATCCTTCAAGACTGTTAGGATTTAAAAAAGGAAGACCGGAAATAAACGGCAGTATATCCTTTGTTCTATAGACTGAGCTTGAAACTTCAAGCGGATAGCCGAAGTCATACTCTGCAGTAGTCCAGTCATATTTGATTTGACCGGCTTTCTCCAGTGGTTTAATATCCGGAAGGCGCTGTTCCTTATCGAGGGGGTAACAGTAAGTTGTGTTCCTGCCGAGTCTGAGAGAAAAGCCGAGTGCGTCAGAATTATCAGATAAGCTGTTTATAACATCAATGACCTTGAAGTCCCGAACAAAGATATTGTCATCAACCAAAAACAAAATATAATCTGAACTGTTCAGCAAGGATAATAAATCATTCCTGAAGTTCTGTTCTTTAACAAACCTGACAGAAGGATAATCCTTTATAAGTTCTGCATATAATTCCTGCTGCATTGCGCTTGATGTTGTGTAAAGCACCTTAAGGTCAACAATATTTGCATCGCAGCAATGAAAGAGAAAGGACCTGATAGTGGCGTCGAGCTGAAGGGGACGGTCTTTGCTGAAAATCACTCCCGTGACAGACGATTTTAACGGCGTTGCAATTTCATGCAGACTTTTTTCATGTCCGGTTTTCTCATGGTGTTTTTTCAGATAAAGGTCTTCATACCTGTCTACAACCGATTCCCATGTGAGTTTATCTTTCCATTCCTTCCTGCCTTCATGGGCAAGCTGTTTCCTGAAGCCTTCGTCGTCAAGAATCCTGTTTACATTTGCAGCCATCTCCTCCGGCTCGCAGACAATGCCGCCTTTCCATTCCCGGACATTACCGCAATCAGTGGAGACAAAGGGTGTTCTTGAGGCTTTTGCTTCGATAATTACAAGAGGGGATGCTTCTATATATGAGCCAAAGAGGAATATGTCGGCCTCGTGATAGGCCGCTATAGTATCTTCACGAGGGATATTAACGCAGAAAAGAATATTTAAGCCTTCAGCCTGTTTTTTCAGATTTTGCAGTTCATCTCCTTCTTTTCCGATCAATACCATCGTGAAATCAGCTCGACTCATTTTGCGGACGCACTCGACAACCCTGTCCTGCCCTTTACCGCCATAAAAGTTTGCAACACAAAGGCCGTAAAATTTAGTTTTTATACCGTATTTATGGCGGAAGTTTATTTTAGGCTCATCTGTAAACTCTTTCTCATCAACCCCATTTGGAATAACAATACTATTTGTAAAACCGTGTTCTTGCGCGTATCTATAATCCTTGTATAAGGCAGAATGGTAAATTGCGGCATCATATAGAGGAATGACTTTCGGGATAATGCTGTTAAAATAATGCTCACATTCTTTCCAACGAAGAGTTTTACTATCTATCAGCGCAGAGTAGCCACATGGTGCTATGATATTGGCCCTGCGATATTTTGTTTTATCAATGACATCAAAGGCGAGGTCTGTCGCCCACTGCTGGGCAGCATAGTTCATCATCACGTCTGACGGGTGGTTAATCAAAAAATGCTGATAACGCTGAATATCATAGCCGTTAATACTATTTGCAATATTGCCGCTCACTTCAAATTCATGAATTAACACTTCATTGAGTTGTTTAAAACTGCGGTCAGAAAGTTTTGTGGTTGCCACTTCGACACGGTGTCCCCGTCTTGCAAGGCGTTCAGATATTTGCTGAACTACTATTTCTGCGCCTCCAATATGGGGGTAGTAAAATTCGACAGTATGGAGGATAGAGAGAGACTCACTTGAAGTCTTGCCAAGATTTGAAAGAGAGTGAGGTTTTTTTGCTTTAATGTTGAGACTTAAATATTCATTAAACGGTGCATTGGCAAGTGACGCATCCTCGATCCCTAACCAATGAGGTGAGTGAGGATATTCCTCTATATCAGTAAAACCTGCCTGCTCTAATAAATGTTTTAAATAGACAAAATTGAATCCTGTTTTGTGAAAATCGTATTGATCGCCTTGTCCTCCATAGATTAATCCTATCCAGGGCGTGTTGGGCGGTGTCTGAAAATGTTCCCAATTCTTTGAATAAATTTTTACTATTCTATCAATATCAGGGACAGATATCCGCAGTTCACCGTCCGGTTCTAACACATCATACCAGCGAAGTAATACAGGCAATACTTCATTAGTGGAAAAATGTTCCATTACATGGCATGCATATATTGTTGATGCGCTGTTAGAAGAAAACCGGGAAAGTTCTCCAATATTATCAACAAGATCCACAGCAGGCACCTGCGGGTCAATGTCAACATTAACAAAACCATCTATTCTAATATGACCGCAGCCGAGATGCAGTTTTAGATGTGTCATATTATCGACTCTTTGATATTTATTTGGATTCAATCCTCAGCACCTATATCTGAACTCTTGATGAAGACATCTGTAGTCATATCCTTCATTGCGCTATTATAATTCTCCCGCACTTTCTTTGCCAACTCATTCTGCAACTCAGTTTTTGAGCTTCCTATACTTTCCGGGTGCAAACGAATCTTATGGAGCACTTCGGGAATATTCGCCATCTCGAAGCCGGCCATAAGAGCCCTTGCAAAAAAGTCATAATCCTGAGCAACGGGAAATTCCTCGTTATAGCCGCCGATCTTCTCGACCACCTCCCTGCGCATCAGCGATGCGCTGTGAATCATTGAATTCATGCTGCCGAATGTTTCGCGTATCCTTTCAGGCTTCCACTCGATAGGCGGCTGGCCTTTTATATTTCCTTCGTCATCAAAATATTCAGCAAAGCATCCTGCAACAGAAATCTCCGGGTGCATTTCAAGATATTCAACGAGATTTTCTATTTTATCCGGCAAAGATATGTCATCGCTGTCATGGTTCATAAGATATTTTGATTTGGGGTTGCATTTCTTTATTGCCTTGTTTCGGGCAGTTACGACACCTGAATGCTTCAGCTTAAGCAGTTTGATCCTCTTATCACTCGAAGCATATTGTTTAAGAATGTCTAAAGAATTGTCCGAAGACCCATCATCGGCTATGACCAGCTCAAGACCCTGAAATGTCTGATTCAATATTGAATCGAGTGTTTGGGCAAGATATTTTTCGGAATTATACACTGCCATATAAATCGAGACAAAAAGATAATCATTTTCATGAGACTCCCAAGCTTTAAAAAAAGACTTATTTACAGAAAGGTGATCTTTTAGTACATGTCTTGAAACAGCAAGATAATTTGAATAGCGGTAATTTTCGAGGGAATCATGCCATGAATGAATATAGGCCAGCCCGTCAGGCAAGATTCTAAAAATAATATAGCCGTATTGCGTGAGAAGGGCGCATATCTCTTTCAATGTTGTGCCCGCATCAGTATATGCGCCGCCGTATTCAAACTGAATTGTCTCAATCTTATTGCTCCGAAGAAGGGATGCCGCTCCCTTTAAAACGTCAAGCTCGGCGCCTTCAGTATCTATTTTCAGGAAATTTATCTTATCGATGCCATGGCTTTTGCAAAATGAAGATAAACTTTTCGTACTTATCTGCACAAGGATGGGTAGCATATTCAGACTCTCTTCAACGCTGTTTCTGCGATAGAATGTGGACATCCTCGCTAATTGGTTTGACTGGTTATAATGGTAAAATGTCTTTTTGCCGCTCCGTCTGGATAAAGCAATGTTATAAATATTAGCTTCGGTGTCGGCCATGTTTTCCTTAAGCGTATTAAATGTCAACTCGACCGGCTCGAATGCATACAAAGAAACGCTTGGCTGAACAGCTAATATCTTTCTGCTCCATTCGCCTTGATCAGCTCCGACGTCAAAAACTACGTCGCCGGGGTTGATTAAGTGAGGCAGCAGCGCGGCTTCTCCGTTTATGTCAGAGTTGCTGTTGTCAAAGCCGAGCTGCTCAATGTCTTGAGTTTCGTAGTATATCTTGCTGTCCGAAAGCCTTCTGGAATTTCCATCGATAACTTTTATAAGATCATACTTCATTTCCTTATGACACGATTCAGGTAAAAGATTTATGTAGTTATGGATATCTACGGAATATCCTTCATCGAACAACTTTGCAAGATTATCAGGGGAATATTCTTTTGAATTTCCTTTTCTGTTGTCTTTAAATACCTCCTGCACGATATTGGCCGGGTTGCAGAACGCAACAGAATGATTGAAGCAGAGGAGGTATTTTTTGTCCGGAACATATCTGTTCCTGTTCTTTGCGAGCTCTGATTCGAGGGTATTTGGATTTCTAACATCCATTTCTCTCAGCATATCTATCAAATCTTTTGTCCTGTAAACAGAGCTTGAGATCTCAAGAGGATATGCGAAATATCCGCTGGATTCTGTCCAGTCGAATTTGAGAATGTTTTCATCAAGACTTAAAAAAGCAGGCGGGCTTTGCGCTGTGTCTGCCGGGTAGTTATAGCTTATATTTGTCCCTAAACGCAGGGAAAAACCGAGTGCATCCTGTGCAATTGACAACGCCCCGATTGCATCCGACATGCAGAAGTCCCGGATGAAAATATTGTCATCAACCATGAAAAGCACATATGGATAATCTTTCAGACAGGAAAGCAAATCTTGCTTAAAGTCTTTTTCTTCGATAAATTCTACCGATTTATAATTTGAAATGAGTTTTGCATATAAACTATTATGGAAACCATTTGATGATTTGTAGATAATCTTAAAGTCAACATTCTCTTTGTCTTTGCAGTAAAGATCATAAGACCTGATAAGCGCATCAAGCTGCATAGCCCTGTCTTTGCTGAAAACTATTCCTGCAATTCCGCCTGTCTTTTCTCCAGCGACTGGCTCCTCGATGACTTCTTTAGAAACAGCCTTGTCATTGCCTGTAGCTTCAGCAATAAATTCTATCTTTGTTAGTGCAGTTTCAAAATTATTACACCACAATTCCCACATGCGCTCTTCACTTTCAGACTCGTCTACCATATTATCACGGAGTAGTTTCTTTGCGGCTTCTATGTTTACATCTTTATCAGTCCCGATTGTTTTCTTTGCGTGGACGGTGATATTCCTGAGCATCTTCCATTTGCCGAATTCAATATTGACTACAGTAAAACCAAGAGACTCCAGTACGTGCTTGAACTTTTCTCCATACCAGCCATCC
>JAGVGM010000033.1 GCA_020057065.1 Thermodesulfovibrionia bacterium | reverse complement strand
GAATTTCATACGGCCTCCTTTAAAAGGTTTTTGTTGTGTATAACATGATACTGCATTGCGGTATCATGTTAGGAGGCCTTAATTAGTATCCAAACGCTGGAGATGAACGAGGCGCACAGGACACTTTTTCGGCTATGATTGCTATTCACGTTCAAACAGTCATTTTGCAAGAGATTATCATTCATGCGCCACGTCACTCAGCTTGTCGTTATCTGTGACAAGGCAAAGGAAAAATTCATGAGGCAGAGATGACGTCATTACTGCTTGACGATAAAAATGAAAGGAATTAATTCGTCGGCAATTATCTTCAGACAAGAAGAACGTCCGGTGATCAGATTATTAAAGGCATAACGGCATTAAAGACATTTGCCTTTCAAAAAGTCTTTATTTCGTAAGGTGATACTGGCTATTAAATGTCATCTATCTCGAATTTAAAAAATAGAGACATAAAGGCATTAACCTTAGATAAAATTTCTATTCAAGAGTTATAAGTTGATTGCACTACTTGGTCTTAACAATGGAAAGGAGAATCTTATGATACGAATCTTGTTTTTGATAGTATGCAATTTTTTTATAGCCACTTGCATTGCCGGAGCGGGTGTATCAGACATGAATGCTCAACTGATTAAAGCTGCTGCAGACGGCAACCAGCAGGCTGTCCAATCTGCTCTTGCTAACGGCGCTGATGTCAATGTGAAAACCACCGATGGATGGACTGCCTTAATGAAAGCATCGCAGAAAGGTCATGTGGAAATTGTCAAACTCCTTTTGGATAACGGCGCTGATGTCAATGTGAAAGAAATCAGATATGGAACAACGGCCTTATACATAGCATCGTATAACGGCCATGTGGAAATTGTCAAACTTCTTTTGGAAAAGAGCACCGATATCAATGTGAAAGGAGCTGGTATTGGAGCAACGGCCTTATATATAGCATCGCAGAAAGGCCGTGTGGAAATTGTCAAACTCCTTTTGGATAAGGGCGCTGATGTAAATTTAAAAACCACAGATGGGACAACGGCATTGATCGCTGCGTCGGAGATAGGCCATGTGGAAATTGTCAAACTCCTTTTGGATAAAGGTGCCGATGTCAACGTGAAGTCAACAACCGATGGATGGACTGCCTTAATTATGGCATCGCAGGACGGTTATTTGAGAATTGTCGAACTACTTTTGGCAAAGGGCGCTGATGTTAATGCGAAATCGACCAATGGAGTAACGGCCTTATATCTTGCATCGCAAAACGGCCATGCAGAAACTGTCAAACTGCTTTTAGACAATAGCGCTGATGTTAATACGAAAGATACTACATATGGATCAACGGCATTGATTGTGGCAAAATATAAGAATCACAAAGAAGTCGTTCAGCTTCTTGAAAAAGCTGGTGCAATAGTAGACCAAAATACTTTTAATGATGAGTTAGAAAAGGCTGAGACCTCCGAGGAATTGGAAATACTTCTAAAAAAATATCCTAACGAAAGTAAAACAATAATTCCTAAACTTGAAGTTAGGGCAATAAATGAGATAAAGAGCAAAGGTTTTGGTAATAGATTTGTGATTAAAGAAATTATATCTCAACCAGGTTTTTCTGGCAGCTTGACTATAGAAGTGCCACCGAGAGAAAATTTGCCAGAAGGTATTCGTATGTTATCAATGGAATTCCCACATGATCAGATTCCAATATCTACTGAAGGCTCGCAACTCCCAATGGGCGATAGTAGTATTCATCGATTTTCTGGAAAAATAAAAGAGTTCGGATATGCGTTTATTGGTGAAGGGGACAAATTGAATCGACTTACCTTCTGTCTTATTCGAGATAAGGGATATGTCTATTTACGTGGGAAAGGAAAAGTAATTTTACCAAATGGCCAAGAAGTAAAATTGGGATACTGAATAAAACAGCAGATATCAACCGGATGGACATGAACGAGAGGCACAGGACACTTTTTCAGATGAGCGTGAGTTTTACATTTGCGAATCGTCTTTCTGCTCTTTTACGTTTTAGCAGTGCCTCTCGTCGTTATCTGTAAGAATTAGGTATTACGATTATGAGTCTTGAAATGGAGAATCAAGAGAGACCGGATTGTTATAGTAACTTCTTTGAAAATAGAGATAAAAGTGATAAATGTTCAAGGTGCTCTCTTAAGGAACTGTGTAAATTTGATAGTGGAGCTTTTAATAAAAAAATAGGTGAAACTTTTACCCAATTTAAAAAAAGAACAAAACGAGAGAAGAAAATAAAAAAAATATTTTCTTTTTTTCTGCAGGGAGTTTTGTTCTGCTTATATTTGGTGTTATTGCAATTGTTGGGTACGGAGCAATTAAATTTGTTCCTTCTCTAATTTTATCTGCGATTTCATTAATATCAGAAATTTCCATTGTAAGTTCACCCCCTCCTGTGGAATACGCTACAACCAAGCGTGAAGGTGAACTCGTTACGAAGACGGAAACCAAGCAAACCCCACAGGAAACTGCAACTATTCAAACGAATCCTCCCTCTCAGATAATCGTTGCGGCTTCAAAAGGAGATATTGAAATAGTCAAGCATCTTCTTCAAAAAGATAGCTATATAAATGCCGATGATGAGAATGGTTTTTCTGCGATTCATCATGCATCGTCCAATGGGCATGAAAATATAGTGGCTATACTACTGTCTGCAGGTGTGAATATTGATGATCAGACCAATAACAGAGGGCAAACACCTCTACACATGGCAGTTGAACATAATCATATTAATGTCGTGAGCTTATTGCTTTCTAAGGGAGCCAACTTTAATCTAAAAGATTCTTCAGGTAACTCGCCTCTTCATATAGCTGCTGAAAACGGCTACAAAAATATTGCTGAATTGCTGATTTCAAAAGGAGCAATTATTGACGCAACGAACAATATGAATGCTACCCCTCTGCATAAGGCAGCATATTACGGCAGAAGAGATATCGTTGAACTCCTCTTGTCTAACGGAGCTGATCTCAATGCAAAGACGTGGATGGGATTTAGAGCATCGAGTATAGTGGAGAAGATAACGGGAGATATTAATTTTAGGGGGAAGAAGCCTAACACACCTCTTAATTTAGCAGTTAATGAGGGGCACAAAGAAGTTATAGAAATCTTAAAAAAACACGGAGCGTCTGAATAGAAATTATGGTTAAAAAGATTACCAGCAATGGCAGATAACAGAAAACCCTGAAGTTTTAAAACAGAATACAAACCTATCAGGAGGTAGTGAATATGTTAAGAAAATATATACCGTTGTTAATAATGTTTTTCTTACTTAACTGCATCGTATACGCTACTGAATCAGAGGATACTAAAAGTAGATTTATTGATAATAATGATGGAACCGTTACTGATACCAAAACTAAATTAATGTGGCAGAAGAAAGACGATGGGAAAAGAAGAACCTTTAATGATGCTGTAACATATTGCAAGAAACTAAAATTATCTGGATATTCAGATTGGCGACTTCCCAATCAAGATGAGGTCGATGATGCCCTTCGTGAAGTTCTTCATCGGCAACCTAGGGATAAAACCATAATGTCTGTGCCCAGAGGTGAAATAACCATATGGGTCGACTATTATTGGTCAAATGATCCCAAGGTGGTTATTCCGTTCAACTTGGTTTCGGGTATGAGCATGTCTTTAAGCGATTTTGATGAGACTGCTCGTTTCTATGTTAGGGCGGTGAGGGCGATTATACCAGCAACAAAAAAAGAATCCTTACCATCTACTTCATTTGCACTTATTGAAGACGATTTACTGAAAGCAGCTTCAAACGGAGAAATTGAGAAAGTGCGATCTTTATTAAACAAAGGTGCCAATGTAAATGCAAAGGATAAGGATGGGGTTACAGCCATGATGTGGGCTTCAGAGAAAGGGCAAACAGAAATAGTCAACATATTACTATCTAAAGGTGCTGAGGTAAATGCACGAGAAAACAATTCCGGCATGACCGCTTTAATGGTTGCAGCAGCTGAAGGTCATACTGCTATTGTTGAAGCACTCCTTGCAAAGGGTGCGGATGTAAATGCAAAAGATTATAATCTTGGGGCAACTCCTCTAATGGGTGCTGCGGAATATGGTTATGTCAATATCATAAGAACATTAATTGCCAAAGGTGCTGATGTCAATGCAAAAGATAAGAAAAATAGGACAGCATTGATGATGGCTTCTACTAACGGTCATACGTCAACAGTGCAGGCCCTTCTCTTGGCGGGGGCGGATGTAAATGTAAAAGATACTCAATTTGGGGCCACTGCATTGATGGGCGCATCTGCCAATGGGCATGCAGCTATAGTTGAAGCTCTATTAGAAAAAGGAGCCAACTTGAATGAAAAAAGTAATAGTGGTATGACAACCTTAGACATAGCAAAATCAAAAGGTGAATCAAATGTTGTTCAACTACTTGAAAAAGCTAATTCTAAAAAGCAGGCGGTAAACAATACAAAGGATAACTCTACTATTGCTGACCCAAATAAAGACTTATTAGATGCGATAAAAAAAGGTGATGCAAACTCAGTGAAAACAATTTTGGACAAGGGTGCCGATGTAAACGCAAAAGATGAGAATGGTTTTACAGGTTTAATTATGGCATCAACGAGGGGGGACATTGTGATAGCAAGAATATTACTGGCTAAGGGTGCTGATATAAATGCAAAAGAAGCTAAGTATGGTTTTACAGCTATGATAGTGGCATCTATTCAACGTTATATTGAAATAGTTAAGATCTTGCTGGCTAACGGCGCTGATGTAGATATAAAAAGCAGTAACGGGGACACAGCTTTGATGGTGGCGTCCGGAAAAGGATACACAGAAATAGTCAAAGCATTACTGGCAAAGAATGCCGATGTCAATATTAAAGATTATAAAGATGGGTGGACAGCTTTAATGAGAGCTTCTCTTGGAGGTTATGTAGAAATAGTAAAGGCGTTGCTTGTTAATAATGCTGATGTAGATGCAAAAGATAATAGCGGAATCACGGCGTTAATGATTGCTTCATCAGAAGGATATACAGAAATAGTAAGGGCATTACTGGCAGAGAATGCTGACGTTAATGCAAAAAGCAATAACGGAAAAACGGCGCTGATGGGTGCTTCACAAAACGGTCACACTGAAATAGTGCAGATTTTGATAGATAATGGCGCTAATGTGAATGCAAAAACTATTGATGGAGCTACGGCCTTAATGTGGGCTACACCTATGGGTCACATAGACATAGTGAAGGCATTATTGGATAAGGGTGCTGATGTGAACGCAGACATAGCAGGGAAAACAGCTTTGATGATGGCGACAGAAAGAGGATTCCCAGAGATAGTTAAATTACTCAAGAAGGCTGGTAGCAAGAAAAATAAATTACCTGATGTTGAGAATGAATTTACTGGTACAATAAGTGAAGTGTCAGCACTATTAGGTACTGGTGATATGCCGAGCATAGAAAAAGTCAGTTTAATATTAAAAGAATATACAAATAAAACTTTTTATGTAACTTCGAGTGATGCCTATAAATATGGTTTGTTAGTGCCGGAAAACATATCAAATCCATATTTTGTTCTTGCTACTGCTGCAAAAGGTAAAGGATGGAAGGTTAAATTGATTACAGATGGAAAAGAATCAACAGGTTATGATAGTGCAAAAGGGAAATTTATCTCTTACAATGTAATCTCGCTAGAAAAACTTGGCGAGGAACCGATACCTGAAACAACCGATAAAAAGGAAAAAGATCGAAGATAAAACATGGCATTATTTTTAAACAGCAGATAACAACTGCGTGCACATGAACGAGGAGCACAGGACACTTTTTTGCTCGCATTGCGTGAGATGTGCAAATCAGTTTTGGGCATTTTATTACGATTCTGTGCTCCTCGTCAGTGACGCTGGCGTTGTACACATAATAAGCTGTATATCACTGGTAATGAGGAGGTAATTTATGACTATTTCTGAGGGTGTTTTTATAGCGTTTCTTGCAATTCCGGTTCTTTTTTATTTTCTTAACAAGCAAACAAGCAAACAAAACGACGTAAGGTGCCTAATCCCACTAAGTTGACCGGCGAATCCCATTTAGATTGACCGGAATTATCTCATTCAAAAGCTGATGAATTTATTTTAAACGATCCTTTCAATT
>JAGVGM010000238.1 GCA_020057065.1 Thermodesulfovibrionia bacterium | reverse complement strand
TATTGCGTTAATTTCATTTGCCGGTCTCTCAATTGTGAGTTCCGAGAATCGGTATTCATGGCCTCTTGTTCCCATTTTTGCGTTATGGATATCATTCACATTAGCCTGTATTTTAAAAATAGAAATAAAACAATGAATGTCTTATCTGAATGCGGTGTATTTAATGAAATAGAGACAAGGATTAACATGATGCCGGTTATTATGTTCCCGAAAAAAGCTTTATCTTGGAACGGTAATTATAATATATGATAAAAGTTGCCGTAGCAGGTACTCGTGGTTTTCCAGGCATACAGGGTGGCGTCGAAACTCACTGTGAGCATTTATATCCACATCTCGTAAATCGAGGGTGCGATGTTACAGTATTTACCAGAAAACCATATGTGGGTATTTACACTGGAACATACAAAGGGATTAAATTAATACCTCTCGACTGTCCCAGAAATAAATTTCTTGAAGCGATTGTTCATACTTTTAAAAGTGTATTAAAAGCACGTGAATTGAATCCTGATATATTGCATATACATGCAGTAGGCCCGTCATTTTTTGCTCCACTGGCCCGTATTCTTGGCATTAGGGTCATAGTAACAAATCACGGACCGGATTATGAGAGGCAGAAATGGCCTTTGCCTGCAAAGATGTTCTTGCGGTTTTGTGAACGGATGGGAATGACATATGCAAATGAAATTATCACTATTGCAAGAAACATTGCATATGACGTCAAAAGAAAATATGGGAGAGACTCTTTTATTATTCCAAATGGTGTTGAGATTCCCTCAATTGCAGACACGGGAAATATTCTTGAGGATTTTAAGCTGCAAAAACAAAAATATATTCTTACGATAGGCCGGTTTGTTCCGGAAAAGGGTTATGATGATTTAATAGCAGCATTTAACAAGGGAGGGTTCGGACAGTGGAAGTTGGTTATAGTTGGAGATGCTGATCATGAAGATAAATATAGTCGCGAGTTAAAAGCAAAAGCAGGCAAGAATAAAAATATTATCTTAACAGGCTTCCTGTCAGGTAAACCTTTACAGGAAATATACAGCCATGCAGGTCTCTTCGTGATCCCTTCTTATCACGAAGGTTTGCCGATAGTTCTACTGGAGGCGATGAGTTACGGGCTGTCATGTATTGCAAGTGATATACCGGCAAATAAAAATGTAGAATTAAGAGAAGAAAGGTTTTTCAAAACAGGAGACGCCGAATCACTAGCCGCCAAGATAAAAGAATTTATTAGTAAGCCATGGGGAGAAGAAGACAGGAAGAAGCAGGTTGAGATTATAGCTGAAAAATATAACTGGAATAAAATAGCTGATGAAACTTTAACGATTTATAAGAAAACGCTTAAAATCTTGGTCTGATTATCAAACCAAGATTTTATTTGTGATAGAAAGGTTCCGGATTTATAAGCAGCGTAAATTAATGAACTGGAAGGCCGGTTGTAAACGTTTTTAGAAACTGACGCATCCGGGCTTTGCCTTTGCTTTATATCTTAATGTGTTTAAGTTTATAAATATAAATATAGTTCCTGCCTAAATTGAATTTTGTAACTTCACTATATGCATCTCCTTGATAGTCTTTTAAGTATTCTATTATTTCAATCTCCTCCTCAACACCGTAAGAAAACATAATGTACGATATTTTGTTTTTACTACAAAATGCCGTTAACTTCTGCTGATTAGAAACCTCTTCCAGGTCATACCAGAAGTCAAGAATCTTATCTCGAGTGATCCCGTATTTTTCTCTGTAAAAGGTAGCTGAAGCAACACGAAGAATTAATACTCTTTCCCTATCCTTAACATTATTCTTAACCCATTTCATGGCTTTATCAACGGGAAAGTAATGGGACTCTATATTTTTATATGTTACAAACTGAGCATTTAAAGGGGGTACCTGCCACACGGTGCAAATAAGGATTAAATAAGATGTGAAAACAAAAAAGGCCAGCTTGAAGGAATGCTTCCATTTAATTGATTTTATGATTATATTAATGAATAAACCTATGCTGATTGAAATATACGGAAACAATATCATTGAATATCTTTCATTTCCCATAATGTCTCCGCCTCTCTCATGTGACATATAGAGAAAGTGGTAAAGTTGAGCGTTTAATGTGGTGGAAGTATAAAAAAGGTAGTAAAGAAGAAAGCAGGTAAATGACACAAAGACAGCAGGCTTAAAAATAGTTTTATTTAAAAAAATGAAAACCATCGAGATTGCGAATAGTGCAAACAGCGGATATGATAGCTGTTTGGGTAAAACAGCCAGATATCCGAATGCAGGACCCGCGCTGAACCAATTTGATAATTCTAACTCAAAAGGATTGTTAGGATAGATTTTTCCGATAATCAGATACGGGAGAATCGGCACGAGACTGAAATAACTTAATTTGAGAAAAAGTGAGACTTTGACTTTATTCTCTTTTAGAAATAGTATGCTGATAGTCAATATTGCCAGCATTACGACAATATCCTGCTTAAAAAGAAAGCCCAGAGAGATTAAATAAAAAGACATGAGAAGATATCCGCTATTGCCGGTTTTTACATATTTTAGATAGAAATAAATAATAACTATACTGAAAAAAACCGTTCCACAAATTAATTCACCCAGAGCACTATAATAAAAAACCATAGGTGAAAACGTATAAAAAGAGGCGCTGATTAACCCTGTCTCTTTGGAATCGAGGTTTTCTTCGCAAATTCTATAAATCAGAATAGAAGAAAAAGTTGTAAACAATAGTTGAGGTATTCTTACTGCAAATTCATTGATGCCGAATAATGATATAGAAAGGGCATATAAAATCTTGCCTATTGGAGGGTATCTCATCAACAGCATAAAAAATGTCATTTCCTTTGTAAGAAAGAATAGTATTGCAGAAAAGAAAAATAGAATGATAAAAAACAATAAATAATATTTTGATTTTACTTTAGAGTAAATCTTTTGTAACGCCCCGCGTGATTTTTTTAAAGAAAGTAATGTTGCGATTGATAAAAGTACTATCCATAAAGTAATTCTGATATAACCAAAATATTCGTTCGGGTCAAGACCTTTCATCCATAAAAATCTTGTAATAAGCCCGAGCCCGCCGCTTGCATGGGCAGCTTCGTCGTCACTGATCATTAAGGGAAAACTGATAGGATAAAGATGGAGTAATATATTTAATAACAATAAAGACAATAATGCAATTAAAAAATTATCCGGTTTAATAGAATAAAACTTTGACGGTAGTGCTGGAATATTACTTCTGCCCAGAAAATTATAAAACAAAATGATATTTATTAGTGTCCAGGCAACGACAAATATATAAATGAAAAATCTGATCCTGGAAGTAGCGGGTTCTATCCATATAGGGTAGAACATTAAGCTGAATATCCATGTCAGTGAAAAAAGTAAATGATATTTAAATCTGATGTTTTCTGACCCAAATTGCATTATTATTATCTGTAAAATAGCTGAAGTTAATTTATTTAAATAGTTTTACCTTTTACTTTATTACCCTGCGGGTCATATCCTATGAAAACCGATCTAAACAGTATCTTTAGAAGATTAAAACTGCCTCTGACAGGACTTATTTTTGTCGGAGTTTTTTCATTGGCGGGATACGCTCGTGTGGTGGGAATCTCCGTTACCAAGAACCCAAGCCGCGAAGCCCGAATAGCAAGATAGAAGAGTATTTCATAAGACCAGAAGATGTCGCGGAATGGCTGAACGCGAGGGTCGAGAAGAAGACGGGCGCTGTATGCTCGGAAGCCGTTAGTAGTGTCCGTGAACCGGCGCCGGGCGGCCAGAGAGATAAGAGGCGAATGCAGGTATTTCACGCCGTAATGCCTGCTTGGTGGAGTATTAATACCGCGACCTCCCGGCATATGACGCGAGCCCTGGACAAAATCGTAACCTTCCTCTAACTTGGAAATGAAGCGCGGGATGGCTTCAGGATCGTCTTTATTATTGCCATCGATGAACACGAATCCCGTATAACCCTCTTCAATTGCATATGCCATGGCCATACGCATTTGAGCGCTAAGCTTACCTGGTCCCATCTTGGTCAACAAAGTGCGCACTCTCATCTTTTGAAGGTAACTATCTTCAAGTGAACCATCGGTGCTGCCGCCGTCAGCAATCAGGACGTCAATATTATCCATAAGATTAAGGCTGCGCATGCGTTCAAGCAGGTTTTGGATGCGCTGTCCTTCATTAATTACAGGAGTGCATACACAGATATTTGAACGTTTCTTGAAAAATTCGATGTATTGGAATGCAGGAACCTGCCATTGTTGATTTTTAACAGTGTAGATCGGTCCTGGCATCTTCAAATTTCCCTCAGCGATAATCTAAATCCCTCGATAACGAAATGAACAATGGTTGAGACGGCTGCACTTATACATCATCAGATAGTCTGCTTTGAGAAGGTGGAACAGTTTTTTGCACGGAATGCATGTCCTGGATCTTATGGCGAAGCTGCTCTTCGGCGAGAGATATTTCATCCGGAGTATTGATGTTGAAATAACCGTTACCGATGTCGAAATACTTAACCATCTGTCCCTCGTCAACTGCACACTGGATTAGATCAGGCAGTTCCCTTTCATTACGTTCGATGTTAATAGGAGTACGTTCCACGTAACTGAAGATATCAGACTGCATTATACAGTTGCCGGTACCCATAATGTTATTGATGGCGATACGTGGTTTTTCGATCAACCTGAAGATACGATTAGAATTTTCGTCGCCCATCAAGGTATATGTTTTTGAGATTTGTGAGCGATCTTCAACAGAGACAGTCCCGCAGATTGCAAATAGATTCTCTTCACGGAAACGTTGAAGCATTTCTTTGTGACATGGGGAGATGATGACTTCGTCAGCAAGAAACAGCATAAAGCTTGAATTGTCGATAACATCACGAGCGCACTCCATGGCGTGTACGAGCCCCTTGCGTTCAGTCTGGATCACATAAGTTATACGCTTGCCCTGAAATACGGTGCCAAAGTGATTGATGATATTTTCTGCACGGTAGCCAACTACTATCGCTATGGATTCCATGCCTGCCGCTACGGCGTTTTCCAGGCTATACTGGATTAATGGTTTGCCCATAAGAGGCAACATACATTTGTTGTAGCTTTCAGTATGATGTTGGAGTCGTTTTCCGCGACCGCCTGCCAGAATCAATGCCTTCATTATTATTAAGATCCGCTCGCTTTTTGGGAAGAACCGCCGAAAAGTTCAGCATTCTCTTTAATCCATGATAGAAGTATGCTTATACCTTCCTCAGGCAGAACCTTAGGATACCAATTTAAAGTATTGCTGACCCGTTCCATATTACAGACGAAATAGGAAAGGTCACCATCGCGCTTAGGGCCAAACTTCACTTCTGACTTGTTACCTGAGAGTTTGTCTATAAGTTCAATGCATTCCAAAAGAGAAATCATATGTTTCGGACCGCCGCCGATATTATACGTGCCGGGTACCGGATTCCGCTGATAGGCCAGGAACGCGGATGCGGCATCGCCGGCATAAAGGATGTCGCGAAGCTGTTTGCCGGTACCAAAGACGGTGAGAGGCCAATGCATTATATTACGTATGGAGAAATTGGCTACCCAGCCATGATCTTCACCTCCAAACTGCCTGGTGCCATATATGCCGGTGTAGCGAAATGTTGCTGCCTTTACGCCGAACATATCGGCGAAGGTCTTGACATAGTGTTCGGCACTTGCCTTGGAGGCGTGTAGCGGAGAAATGAGTCCGCTCTTGCCTGGATTCATAGTATGGTCGTTCTCGCTAATGGAAAGAGGTTCCCGAGTGAAGCGCGTTTTATCTTCTTTGAGTGTATCATTAATCCAGGGACCATAAACATGTACGGATGAACAGGAAGCAATCGGGATTTTATGCTTACGTGCGGCAGTAAGAACATTAAAGGTTCCAACTACGTTTGAAGTGAAATCCAGATCAGGATCTTCCCAGCTTATGGTCATTGCAGGTTGCGCAGCGGTATGGGCAATGAACCGGCAACCTGAAGTATGTTCCAGGAGTTCTTCACGGTTGCGGATATCAGCTTTTACGATTTCGACGCCCATATTCCTCAAAATGTTGGCATTGTAGTCCCGTACTTCATCTGTACGGAATCCGGTACGATTCAGTTCATGCTTGGTCATATTGTCATAAGACACTACTTCCCATCCCTCATTGCGGAAGGTTTCACACACATGAGAGCCTAAGAAACCGCATCCACCTGTGACAAGAATTTTCATAGATAGCTACCTCTGAATGCTAAAGTATGTTAGAGATTATAAGAATATTTTATTTTAAAATATAGGTTATTATAACAATAAAGGCAAATTAGTTACAATATTTTTGTTCTAACCTCTTATATGAATAAATATTAAGCTCATCAGTTACGATTATCTTTCCACTTCATCGCCTTTTTGGCTATTCTTGATGCTGTATCATACCTTTGAGATTCTAT